>CAOVIS010000118.1 GCA_948543905.1 uncultured Bacilli bacterium | reverse complement strand
AGTAATAACTTGTTCCATAATCATCTGGTGCCTTATATATTCCGGTATCACTTGATGTTGCTATTCCTGTGAAACTTACTTTTTCTGTTGGATTTAGATTGCCTACTATTGTATCACTTGCTGATATTTTTATATCAAAATACAAATAGCATTTAACCTTTTTACTTATATTATTTACTCCAATTTTTCCACTTTCATAGGTTAAGTTGATACTTTCATCTTTATTACCGTTTACATTACAATATGATTTATCACTTAAATTATATCCACTACTAGGGATAGTATCTGTTGCTTCATATTCACCATTATCATTTTCTATTTGAATAGCTACTAAATCTATATCGGCTGGTGTATAGTTAATAATTCCATTTACTAAATCCATAGTCTCTATATTTTTGTATTTTGCTTTACTGGTTATTAATACTAAAGTAGCTATTATCATTATTATTATAACTGTACTTATTACTATAATATTTTTCTTATTATTAATTCTCTCCAATTTAAT
>CAOVIS010000117.1:305-516 GCA_948543905.1 uncultured Bacilli bacterium | reverse complement strand
CAAAAGATAGCATTTTACTTGGATTAGAAAATTTAGAAATGTCTCCAAACTCACTTAGGATTGAAGCACAAGTAATTACACCAATTCCAGGAATAGAAAGAGTTGGTGGATTAAGATCTTTGATAATTGTAGAAATTTGTTTATCTAGTTCGATGATTTGTTCATCTATGTTTTTATAAAGATTAAGAATAGAAGTTAATTCCAGTTCAAA
>CAOVIS010000117.1:0-240 GCA_948543905.1 uncultured Bacilli bacterium | reverse complement strand
AACAAATTTAGCATAAGTAAATTTACCACGAGATAGTTTACTTAAAGAATCAAAATCTCTCATATTAGCAATTTTTTCTGGAGTTTTATATTTCTCTAAAATATAAAGAGAAGTAGCCCCAAAAGAATTACTAAAAAAAGGTTTAAATTCAGGAAATATCATATCTAAAATATTTGTTAATTGGACTTTATATTTACTTCTTTGCTTTACTAAAGTTTCTCTTAATCTTGAAAGTGACTT
>CAOVIS010000116.1 GCA_948543905.1 uncultured Bacilli bacterium | reverse complement strand
GATGCTATATGTCCATTCTTTAGTTATTCTGAAGACTTAAGAAAAATCATGTATACCACCAATACTATTGAATCATTAAATAGATGTTTTAGAAAGTATACTAAGACTAAAGCAGTATTTCCAACTGATGAATCTTTAATGAAATGTTTATATTTAGCTACTCAAAATATCATGAAAAAATGGACCAGTAGATATAGAAACTGGGATATGATTTTAGGAGAACTATCAATTATGTTTGATAATAGAATTTAGTTCTTTGAAAATTTAATATTATATGTTATTATTTAAGTAACAAAAAAAGAAGCAGTAGATTGCTTCAATTATCATGGTTAGACTATTTACACAGAATTTTTTACACTCTCCTTTGAAAATTTAATATTATATGTTATTATTTAAGTAACAAAAAAAGAAGCAGTAGATTGCTTCAATTATCATGGTTAGACTATTTACACAGAATTTTTTACACTCTCCTTTGAAAATTTAATATTATATGTTATTATTTAAGTAACAAAAAAAGAAGCAGTA
>CAOVIS010000115.1 GCA_948543905.1 uncultured Bacilli bacterium | reverse complement strand
GAAATCGTAAGTAAAGTAACTAAAAATAATGACATAATAATAACTGAGAAATTAAAAGTAAAAGAGATGATTATAAAGAAAGATAAAACTATTCAAAATAAAAATCTAAGGAAATCTATAACAAATGCTACATTTGGATTAATAATAAGAAAACTAGAAGAGAAGTGTAAAATGCTTAATAAAACATTTATCCAAGTAGATACCTATTACGCAAGTAGTCAAATATGTAGTAGATGTGGAAATATCAATAAAAGTATGAAAGATTTACAAAAGAGAGAATACAAATGTAGTAAATGTGGAATAGAATTAGATCGAGATCTAAATGCCAGTATAAATATCGTATATGAAGGAATAATTAAATATTTTAAAAACAAATATGCAAGTTAAAAAATGAAATGAGTTAAAATAGAAAATAGTACGGTGGCGACCATCGGAATTTAAGTCTGGGGAGTGGCAGCTTGAGAGCTCTATGAAGCAGAAAAAACTAACTGTGAGGTTAGTTAGTGAAAAATTCGTTTTTCATATTTGTTCTTGCCTTGAAGTTTTATTTATGATATATTAAAAGCATTTAGAAAAGGTGTTAAAAATGTTTG
>CAOVIS010000114.1 GCA_948543905.1 uncultured Bacilli bacterium | reverse complement strand
AAAGAAGTTTTAGCGACTTTAATTGAACGATATGAAATTGATATAATTATATATGATTTTGATGGAAATGAGCTTAATCTGCATAAAAAAGGTAGGTAAATATACCAAAAAAATATTTAGTTTTATTAATTTTATAGTAGCAAAAGATTTTTATGCTTTCTTTTTTTTATGATTTATTTTATAATAGTTTTTATTGGTGATATCATGGAAATAGAAAGAAAGTTTTTAGTATCTACTTTACCTGATTTAAATAATGTAATATTTAATGAATTAAAGCAAGCATATTTAAGTTTTGAGCCAGAAGTACGTATAAGAAGTTCGGATGATAGTTTATTTTATTTAGCTGAAAAAAGTACTGGAGATTTATCAAGAAGTGAGATAGAACCCCAAATTAATGGTGTGACTTTTCAAATATTAACTAGTTTGGTTCAAGGTAGAATTATTAGTAAGACAAGATATTATGTTAGTTTAAATAATAATATAACTGCAGAACTTGATATATATCATGGTGAATTTGAAGGTTTGATAACTGTAGAAACAGAGTTTAAGAGTGAGAAGGAAGCTAATGAGTTTATTGTTCCTAATTGGTATGGTAAAGAAATAACTTATGATAAAAG
>CAOVIS010000113.1 GCA_948543905.1 uncultured Bacilli bacterium | reverse complement strand
CATCTTTAGTAATATTAGAATTGTTTCTCATTTCTAATATTATCTTTTTTCTGTTATCACTTAATTTAATATTTATAAAACTATATTTTCTTTCACTTATCCAATTAAATGGTAAAGTAACAACTATAGAGTTTTCTCTAAAATCAAAAGCTTCTTTACCATATTTTCCAACTATTTTAGGTACTCTTCTTCCTGATTTTTCACTTATATGAAGCTGTAAAAATATTTCAGATAACTTGCTGTTGACCGGAATTGATTCTCTTCTAAAAAAGCCACTTAAAGTTTGTAATGGAGCCAAATATCCTCTAGATAGTATTTCTATTATCACCAACTTTATTACCAACTAAATTATATCAAAAAGTTGGTGATAAAACAATAATAAAACATAACCAGAATATGACAATTTAGTATACAAATTTCGATTTTTTGAAAACTAAAAAACAGCCGTAAAGGATAGCTGTTCATTGCCCATACTTAAAAAAGATTAATAAATATAAATTTCTAATATACATAACATAAATAATAATTGATAAGTTTTAAATAGCCGTATGAGCAATACTATTTCAAAACATACAATGTTCTAATTTTGAACTACAAAAGGATCACTTGCACTTCCACTTCCTGTCATCTTTGTATCACTCTTCAGATTTATTA
>CAOVIS010000112.1 GCA_948543905.1 uncultured Bacilli bacterium | reverse complement strand
CCAGTAGGATTAATAACAAGTGATGAAGTAGTATTTGGAGGAGGCTTCGGAGGAAAGGATAATAGTACATATTACCTATATACAAACCAAGACTATTGGACAATGTCTCCACGTAGTGCAGGAGAAAATAATGTGGTTGTATTTGGGGTATCTCCGCATGGCGCTTTAGGTGATTATTATAGTGACATTGTTAATATTCCCAATTGTCTTAGACCTGTTATTAATCTCCGTGCAGACGTTTTTTTCTCAGGTGATGGAAGTGAGGCTAATCCCTACAAAATTGTAGAATAAAAAGGAAACGCTTTTTGGCGTTTTTTAGTTTTCGATAAACATAATACGGTTGTAATTGTTGTAGTCTTTGATAGTGGTTATCTTTGATTTGGGGTATAGATCTTTAGCTATTTTAGTAATTGCTTCTTTTTGAGTTTTTCCTATTTCAAAAATTATAGTGCCATGCTTATTTAAAATAGTTTTACTTATATTTAATGTTCTTTCATAGAATTCTAGTCCTTCGTTATTGGCATAGAGAGCTATTTGAGGCTCATATTTAGTCTCGGGAGAAGTGTATTCATCTATTTTTACATAGGGTGGGTTAGAGATAATACAATCATATTTTTGATTAGGTATTTCTTTTAGAATATCCATTTTAAAATAGTTTATTTTAGTGTTATTTTCTTTTGCA
>CAOVIS010000111.1 GCA_948543905.1 uncultured Bacilli bacterium | reverse complement strand
CCATTTATCCATGTTAAATTTTTACTTCCAATAGTTATTGGATTACCTATTGCATAGTAACTTGTAGGGCCAATTTTACGAACAATAAAAGCATCATGGCTACAATCATCTCCTTTTAGCTTTATATTTCTATTGATAAAATCACAATCTAAATATTTATCTGTTCCTTTAAGTCTTATGTAATAGTGTTTATCACTAATAAGTTCATTATCAGGATTAACATTATTAATTAAAGTTTTAACTGGATTACCATTATCATCAGTTAAAGTAGCATTGTCTTTTGATATAAAAGAATACACTTCAAACTCACTATTATATACTTCATCATGATATTTAAGCATAATTCCGTTATTGGGTTTACCTGCATACCATCTTTTAACTAAGTTAGTTATATCAAGTTCACACTCTTTATATTCACTATAAATATTGTGAACATTCCCTTCATATGATTCTGTTCTAATTGTTTTATTACCATAAAAATAATCTTCAATACGTGTATTATATTTATTATTTAAGTTACTCCAACTAACAGAAGACTCATTCCAATTAGAATTAAGTTCATGGACATCTATTAAAGGATTAATTAATTTCTCAGTAATACGATTATAACTAGTAGGATGTGTCAAAATATATGCTTTAGCACGTATTACCTCACAACCAGTACTAATAGTTGGAAGATTAAATTTCATTAATGCTCTATATATATTATTCTCTTTATCAACTCCTACTTTAATCATATCTAAATATTTATTACTTAAATTATTATTAGAACAAATATAAGCATCATATGCTTTACCCTCTCCCTTTGTAATAATAGTTGGATC
>CAOVIS010000110.1 GCA_948543905.1 uncultured Bacilli bacterium | reverse complement strand
AAATTCTTTGTTTATGCCTATATATAAAAGTTATAATATACAGTAGAAAAATATAACGAGCTATATAGGCATAGAATTAACTAGTAACTACAATAAATGGGTCTGTTTCACTTCCTTTTGTACTTTCGTTGTTATAGGTTAACTTAATATTGGATTTTAAATTTATTACTGGTCTAAGACCGTATGAATGGTAAACTGTAACTCTATCTAAAAATCCATCTGACGTCATTCCAAACATACAAGTAGTGTGAATATCATAACTTCTGGGAGACATTGTATAGTAGTAACTATTTGTATATAAATAAAATGATTGGCTTTTTTTATCACCATGCCCACCAGCAAATATTACTTCATCACTTGTTATTAAGCCTATGGGATATGTTAATTTCTTATTTCCTATATTATTTAAATCATCTTTATTTGTTGTAAATAAATCTCTTTCTTTACTTGTACATTTTAAAACTGGTGTTTGAGTTGTATTATAACTACTACTTTTCATCAATCTTCCAAGTGGTGCATAACCAGAATATTGCTTCCCATAGCCGTCCCCTATAAGAGATGAATGAGCGGTTTTATCCAGTTCTCTATCATTACAAAATCCAGTAGAAAAATCAATATACTTACTTAAGTTTTTATCTTCGATATTTGCTTTATACCATATATCCAGCTGTTCTTTGGCGACACTATTATATATATTTCTATGAGCTTCAAGGTAGTTTGTCGAAATTTTTTCAACCCCATACATATATCCAACATGAGCATTATCAGAACCATTATTAAATACCGACTTAATTGCTTGAGTTGTTTCACCTATTTTATTGCTACTTGAAATATTTCCATTTGCTACACCTTGATATATCATTCTTACTGTTCCATTGCCATTTATTCTTAT
>CAOVIS010000109.1 GCA_948543905.1 uncultured Bacilli bacterium | reverse complement strand
AAGCTTATTTATTAACAAACAATCACGTTATATCAAAAGCTGATGAAGTTTATGTAACATTTACGGATGGCACAATAGTTAAAGCCGATGTAGTGGGCGCTGATGTTTACTCAGATATAGCAGTTTTATCAGTTAGTGATGAATATGGCAAAAATATTGCTGAACTTGGGAAAAGCGAAGATTTACGTTTAGGAGATACTGTATTTGCAATTGGTGCTCCCCTAGATAGTGCATATTCATGGAGTGTTACTAGAGGTATTGTATCTGGTAAAGATAGACTTGTTGAAGTAGAATTAACTAGTGGCAATACTAAAACACCAATGGTAGTAAAGACAATTCAAACTGATGCCGCTATAAATAATGGTAATAGTGGTGGTCCTCTAGCCAATGCTAATGGTGAAGTTATTGGAATCACAAGTATCAAATTAGCTAGTGAAGCAATAGAAGGTATGGGTTTTGCCATTCCAATTGAAGATGCGCTTGATATAGCAGATGAATTAACTACGGGAAAAGAAGTTGAAAGACCTTACTTAGGAGTATATATGTTAGACATAATGCAAGCTTACTACTCTAGAGAATATTACGAAATAATAAGAGATGCTAATGTAACCAAAGGTGTCATTGTAACAGAAGTTGAACCTAAAAGCTCTGCTGCCTTAGCAGGAATTGAAGAAAATGATATTATAACAAAAATAGATGGTAAAGAAATAGCATCATCAGCCTACTTAAGATATTATTTATTTAAACATAAAGCTGGTGATGAAATGAAAGCCACAATAATCAGAAATAATAAAGAAATAGATGTTAAAATTAAATTAACATCAAAATAAAAAGCTTCATCAACAAGCTTTTTTTATTTTCTAATTCTTGAATTATATGTAGATATGTTTTTTGCGTTGTTGACATACT
>CAOVIS010000108.1 GCA_948543905.1 uncultured Bacilli bacterium | reverse complement strand
ATATAAAAATATACAATCTATAGACTTAGCAAGTGGCACAATAAATTATACACCATCAGATATAGATTTAGTAGCAATCTATCAGCAAAATGCAAGCGGTAATTATGATACTGTAGAAATAGTTCCAACATCAGGATATATATTAAGTGATAATAGTTATTGTAATGTAAATGACACTAAAGATACAAGTATTAAACTATCATATATAAATGGTTCAATATCAATAAATGATATATCAAATAGGACTAAATGTTATTTATATTTTGATAAATATAGTGCTATCGATAAAATAATTGGAGATATATCAGAAATTCAAGAAAAAACAAACTTTACAGGAATAGCAACAGCAAGTGATACCGGAATATATAAAGCTCCAGATGATTATGGAACATCTTATTACTTTCGTGGAGTAGAAAATAAATTAAACAATTGGGTTAAATTTGCTGGATTTTATTGGCGCATAATTAGAATAAATGGCAACGGTACAATAAGAATGATATATCAAGGAGTAGCTAATGGAGCCATAACAAGTGCTAATAAATTAGGAACGACTACTCAAATAAATTAAACAACATACACTTATAACGGAACATATAATGACAATGCATATATCGGTTATATGATGGGGCTTCCTTTAAGTGGAGATGGTTCAGCATATGGAACAACATCAACACATAGTGTAAATTATAGCTTGGCTCATAACAATACATATGATAGTTATGCTAAAAAAATGGTAGATAATTGGTATAAAATAAATATTTCAGATAAAAATTACGGAATTTATATAGACACTAACACAGGATTTTGTAATGATAGAGAGACTACAAGTGGAGTACAATCGGGGTATGGAACATTAGGATTCGGAACAAATATAACAAGCTATGCAGCGTGGGGAAGACTTTACAATAACGATAAAATAAAGAAAATACAAACCCCAATTTTACAGTGCACAAATAAAGAAAGAGATTTATTTACAGTCTCAAGTGCAAGTATTGGAAATAAAAAACTAACATACCCAATAGGATTAATAACAAGTGACGAAGTAGTTTTTGCAGGTGTTACTTTTGGTGATGCTAACTATACTTATTATTTACGAACTGATCAAGTTTATTGGACTATGTCTCCATATCATGGGGGGTGGGGATGCGCATTTGTTCACTGTAAATGCAAGTGGTGGAGTTCTTAATCATTGGAACTCTAACAATACTCATGGTTTACGTCCCGTCTTAAATTTACGTGCTGATACACAATTTACTGGCACTGGAAGTGAGTCTGACCCCTTTGTGGTATCATAGAAATTTTATTATCATAGAAAAAATAGAGAAGCTCTTTATTTATAAGGATTTCTCTTTTTGTTTTCTATGATAACAATTATAGGTTTGATAGTTGACTTAGTAAATCTTGATCATTATTCCAATCATCAAGTATTCTTTTAGAACGCATTAATTCTTGATAATGGGATTTGGATTTCTTTGTATATGTATTAATATCAAAATTATATTGTTCTAATAAAAATTTAGAATATTCTTCACTAGAATATATAAAAACTTCTTCG
>CAOVIS010000107.1 GCA_948543905.1 uncultured Bacilli bacterium | reverse complement strand
CCTCCTTCTGTTGTTCCCACTTCAGTCATGCCTAGATTCATTAGAGGTTTTGCTGGTATCACTGTAACATGATGTTTCGTTAACTCTTGATCTCCACTATGTAAATAATTATCGATGTCCGCTATGAGCCAGGTTACTCCATTAGCGTTGATATAATCCCCTACATAAATATCATCAAATGTTCCATTATTGATCATCGTATATAAACTTCCATCGGTATAATAACTTGTTATATCTTTTCCTCGATACGTGTTTCTTCTTAATGCTATTCCAGCTTCTAAGTATTTGTTGTATTCTTCGGTACTTAGATTTTTGGTAAATTCAATAGTACATTTTGTGTTCTCTTTCAAATCGGTAAATTTTAAATTCCATGAATTATAATCCCATTCTCCATAGCCATTCGTGCAATTTACGTTTGTTTTATATAAACCTCTTTCTGGTATAAAATTTACTTCTTTATTCTCTACTTTTACTGAATTTAAATGCATACTATATAAATAATCTAATTTTTCTTTTTTATAAAAAGCAAAAGTTCTAAATAAAGCGATATACCCTTTTTCAATATATCACTTTGTCAACAGTCTGAAATTGTATTTTTATACAATTTATTTCAAAAACACAATTTATTTTCACGGAATTAATAACTTCTGACCAACGGATAAATTACTACTAGTTAAATTATTTAAGCTTTGAATTCCACTAACAGTAGTTTTAAAATCTCTTGCAATTCCATAAAGGGTATCTCCTGATTTTACTATATACGTTTGATAATCTTTAGCAGAAGGTACAATTAATTTTTGACCTATACTTAAAAGATTATTGGTTAAATTATTTAATCTTTTAAGTTCACTTACATCTGTGTCAAACATATTAGCAATTTTATATAAATTATCTCCTGATTTTACAATATAATAATTCTTATTATTTTCTTCTGGAACAGAAGTACTTTTTTTCACTTTTAAAACTTGACCTATACTTAAATTATTTGTCGATAGATCGTTCATACTTTTTAATTCTGAAACACTTAATCCATAACGATTGGCTATACTATATAATGTATCTCCTGACTTAACTGTATATGTTTCTGTTCCAGTACTAGTAATTGGTTTTAATTTTAAAGCCTGACCTATACTCAAAGCATTATTAGATAAATTATTAATCCTCTTTAGTTCATCGACTGTTAAACCATTATTTCGCGCAATACTCCATAAAGTGTCACCTGATTTTACTATATAAGTATCTGCACTAATAATAGGTTTATAAGGCACGCCTATATATTCAGCAAGCGATTTCACAACAGCTTCAGTTAAATCTTGCCAATTATTCTTAAGTTGATTAACGTCATCTCCTGTACTGTCTGCAAATCCATATTCCAAATATAATAATAGTCTTGATTCGGATTACTAGGTAATCTTCTTTGATAATACTTTCGCACATTTTGGCCAGCAGCACTCATGTTATCACTAATAATGCTGGATAAACGATCACTATTACGTAAAGAATAAATAACTTCCGCACCATCGCCACCTGGGGACGGATATTTTTTGATGATTTTCTTGATTTTCCTTGAAATTACGGCAAATTCTTTAATCA
>CAOVIS010000106.1 GCA_948543905.1 uncultured Bacilli bacterium | reverse complement strand
CACTTATTAGTGAATATGAATCAGGGAAAAGACTTATTTCTCTTACTTATGGTTATGCTATATGTAAAAAATATAATATATCTATGGATTATTTATATGGCAGGAAAGATAGTATGGAAGTAAAATAAAACTTATGATATAATATTTAGGGTTAATCTATAATATGTATGTTTTGTCTCCGTATAACGGTGACAGTAATGCTAACGTGTTCATTGTGAATTCGAATGGCAACCTCGGCGGCAACAACGTGAACAACACGTTTGGTTTGCGCCCAATATCCCTTTTAAACTCATATTCTTGGTTAAGACTTGGAATAGTAGAATTGGGATACAAGATTAGTCCTTAAGTTTTTACTTTAAATAGGTGATACAGATACTCTTAGTCTCGGATTTTAGAGTTATCACTGTGTCTTTTTTAATTTAGTTTATCTAAGTTTTTAACTATTTTATAATATGATAAATTATTTAAGTAAGCTTTGCTGTCTAAAAATTCTTCACTATCTTTTTTGGCTTGCATTAAAATTTTTAAGTCGGTTTTTAAGTTAGCTATTTTAAAAGTTTTCTCACCACTTTGTTTGATACCAAATAAATCTCCTGAGCCTCTAAGTTCTAAATCACGTTCAGAAATGTAGAAACCATCATTACTTTGTTCTAGAACTTGTAAACGTTCAATATCTTTATCGCAAATTAAGTAGCAGTAGCTATCTAAAGCATTTCGGCCAACACGACCTCTTAATTGATGGAGAGTGGCAAGACCAAAGCGATCAGCATCGAATATTATCATAATAGTAGCATTTTTAACATCGATACCTACTTCGATAACAGTTGTAGATATCAAAATTTTAGTTTCATTATTTTTAAAACGCATCATAATGGCATCTTTTTCTTTTTGTTTTAATTTGCCATGTAATATTTCAATAGGCACTTTATTTTGAAAGGCTATATTAAATTTTTCTTTTAAAGTTTCAACGCTTTTTAAGTCAAGTTCTTCATTATCATCGATGAGACTTGCTACTACATAGATTTGATGATCATTTTTAATTTCAGTCAAAATATGAGTTAAGACTTCTTTTAATTCTGCATATTTTTTGATTTTAGTTATTATTTCTTTACGTCCTCCTGGTTTTTCAGTTACAAAAGAGACATCTAAATCACCATAAATAGTTAGAGCATAACTTCTAGGAATAGGGGTTGCACTCATATACAGAGAATCGGGAATATCACCTTTACTTTTTAATATTTCTCTTTGTTTTACACCAAAACGATGTTGTTCATCGGTAATGGTAAGGCCTAAACGATAAAAACTAACACTTTCTTCTATTATAGCATGAGTTCCAATTAGGATATCAATGTTACCATTTAATAATCCATCTTTGACCAAATCCTTTTCTTTTTTAGTCATACTTCCAACTAATATCTCAATATTTATTTTACTGTCTTTAAAATAATTTATAGCACTTTCAAAATGTTGTCTGGCTAAAACTTCAGTGGGTGCCATTAATACACTTTGATAACCAGATAAGAAACTAGCATACATAGATATAAAACTTATTACTGTCTTGCCACTGCCTACATCTCCTAAGACTAATCTATTCATTTTCTTATTACTTTTTAAATCTTTCAAAATTAAGTCTAAAGCTTCATTTTGACTGTCTGTTAAGCTAAATGGTAAACTATTTA
>CAOVIS010000105.1:1557-1825 GCA_948543905.1 uncultured Bacilli bacterium | reverse complement strand
GAACTGGCTTGGAAAGTGATCCGTTTGTGGTAGTCTAGGCTTGCCCATATTGCTTGTTATATTTTTTCTACTGTATATTATAACTTTTATGTATGAGCAAGTATTAAACAGTTTGCATCATTTTACAGACTGTTTTTTCATATTTATTCAAAACCAATTGTAAATAAGTATTAGTTTTGATATAATAGTTATTAGAATAAAGGGAGACTTGTGTTATGAATAATAAGTATGTTTATTTATTTAATGAAGGAAATAAAGATATGAAAAA
>CAOVIS010000105.1:0-1547 GCA_948543905.1 uncultured Bacilli bacterium | reverse complement strand
CGGAAAGGGTGCTAATTTAGCTGAGATGACTTCTATAGGCCTACCTGTTCCTAAAGGTTTTACTGTAACTACTGAAGCTTGTAATTTATATTATGGGAATAATATGAAATTAAACGAAGATATTATTAAGGAAATATATTTAAAATTAGAAGAATTAGAGAGTATGACCGGCAAAAAATTAGGTGACAAAACTAATCCTTTATTATTAAGTGTTAGAAGTGGTGCTCGCGTTAGTATGCCTGGAATGATGGATACTATTCTAAATTTAGGCTTAAATGATGAAGTGGCGGAAGGCTTTTCTAAGATAACGAATAATAAAAGATTTGTTTATGATTCCTATCGTCGTCTAATTGAAATGTATGCTGATGTTGTAAAAGGTTATCCTCGAGAAATTTTTGAAAACATTTTAGATACTGTCAAAACCAAACGCGGAGTTAAATTAGATACCCAACTAACGGCGGAAGATTTAGAGAATGTTGCCTATTTTTATAAAAAAGCTTATCAAGAAATATCGGGTTCAGAGTTTCCAAGTGATCCTAAAATTCAAATAATTGAAGCTATAACTGCGGTATTTAAAAGTTGGAATTGTGAAAGAGCTCAATATTATCGTAAGATGAATGATATTCCGGAAAATTGGGGAACTGCAGTAAACGTGCAAGAAATGGTTTATGGCAATCGTGGCGAAAATTCTGGAACCGGTGTAGCATTTACTAGAAATCCTGCCACTGGCGAAGCTAAACTTTATGGCGAGTACTTAATAAACGCCCAAGGTGAAGATGTTGTAGCAGGTATCCGTACTCCTGAGGATATTTCTTCTTTAGAAAGTATTATGCCAGAAGTCTATGCTGAATTTATGAATTATGCTAAAGTCTTAGAAGAACATTATAAAGATATGCAAGATATGGAATTTACAATAGAGGATGGAAAGTTATATATGCTCCAAACTAGAAATGGTAAAAGAACAGCTAGTGCGGCAATTAAAATTGCTGTTGATTTAGTAAAAGAAGGTAAAATTACCGAAAAAGAGGCCATTATGATGGTTGAACCTAAACAGCTAGATACACTACTACATCCTACCTTTGACCCTAAAGTCTTAAAAAATAATAAAGAAATAGCTAGTGGTCTTGCTGCTTCACCCGGTGCGGCTAGTGGTAAAATTTATTTTGATGTTAACTCTCTACTTAATGCTTCTAAAAAAGGTGAAAGTGCCATTCTAGTTCGTAATGAAACTTCCCCAGAAGATATTGAAGGTATGAATAATGCTAAGGGCATCTTAACGATACGTGGTGGTATGACTTCTCATGCGGCGGTCGTTGCTAGAGGAATGGGAAAATGCTGTATTAGTGGGTGTGGTTCTTTGACTTTAAATGAGATAAATAAAACACTTATTACAGATGATGGAACTGTATTACATGAGGGAGATGAAATCTCTTTAGATGGAAGTACAGGTAAGGTTTATTTAGGTGTTTTAGAGAGTGTTACTCCTTCGATTAGTGGGGACTTTAAAACATTTATGAATTGGGCAGATCAGACACGACGTTTAAAAA
>CAOVIS010000104.1 GCA_948543905.1 uncultured Bacilli bacterium | reverse complement strand
AGGAAGTGGAAGTGCAAGTGATCCATACGTAGTAGTTCTTAACCCCTGACAGATTTTGGCAAACCTCGATAAATACAGAAAAAAACAGTATAAATTAAGGTAAAAAATAAGCCCAGAAGTTTAATTTTTAGAATATTAAATGAGAAAAATATAATAAACATTCATAATAGCTAAAAAAGCCTTATTCAAAGTATTCTAAATAAAATTTTTGGGCATATCAAATGGCACATCAAATAGATGTGCTTTTAAAGAGGTTAAAAATATGAAGTTAGACGTCATAAAAATTAATTTTAAATGAAAAAAAGTATAAAAAGTATAAAAAATTTTCATTTAAATGAAAAAACTTTGCTAAATAAGATTTTTAGTATATAATATTATTAGGTGAGTGATATTATGATAAACAGACAAGAATACTTAGATTTTTTAATAAAACTAAAAGATAAACAAATAATTAAAGTTGTAACAGGCATAAGAAGATGTGGTAAATCAACTTTATTTCTATTATATAAAAATTATCTTTTAAAAGAAGGCATAAAATCTAATCAGATGATAAGTCTAAATTTTGAAGATCCTGCTGATGCTAAATTTGATAATTGGCAAGAGTTATATGAATATATATCATCTAAACTAATTAAAGATAAAATGAATTATATTTTTTTAGATGAAATTCAGCTAATACAAAATTTTGAAAAATTAGTAGACGGCTTATTTATAAAAAATAATGTTGATCTTTATATTACTGGTTCTAATTCTTATATG
Source organism: uncultured Bacilli bacterium (assembly GCA_948543905.1). Next base: position 1,296 of record CAOVIS010000104.1, on the reverse strand, counting down.
TTATCTGGAGAGCTAGCTACTTTTTTAACTGGTAGATACATGCAAATACACATGCTTCCTCTATCTTTCAAAGAATTTATTAAAACTGATAACTATGATAATGAACTTAAAGCCTATCAAACATACATTGAAAATGGCGGCTTCCCTTATTTAATAAATTTAAATAATGATAAAAGCTTAATTAATAATTACTTAGATGGTATTTATAATACAGTTTTAATGAAAGATGTAATTTCCCGAAATAATATTAAAAATATAATGATTTTAGATAGTTTAATAAAATTTATTTTTGATAATATTGGTAATTTAGTCTCAACTAATAAAATAAGTAATACACTAAACTCCAATAACCGTAAAAACTCTGTAAATACTATCGAAAACTATTTAACTAATCTTGTAGATAGTTATATTATCTACAAGGTATCAAGATATGATATTAAAGGTAAAGAATACTTAAAAACAGGTGATAAATATTATGTTTGTGATATAGGCCTTAGAAATTATCTATTAGGTGGCTTAAGAGATAATGGTAGCATTTTAGAAAATATTATATTTTTAGAATTAAAACGTCACAACTATCAAATATATACTGGCAAATATGATGATAAAGAAGTTGACTTTGTAATAAAAGATAATGATGGCTTAAAATATATTCAAGTATCCCTAACAGTCAGAGAAGAATCAACTTTAAAAAGAGAACTAGAAGTATTAGAAGGCATAAAAGACAATTACCCAAAATATATAATCACCCTTGATTATGATACTAATAACTATAATGGAATAAAAGTAATAAGTGCGATAGATTTCTTACTTGGTAGAGTAACTTTATAATATTTTAACTAAATTCCTATTCCGAAAAAATTGTCCATTTCCACTTTTTTCGGAATAGAATATAATTACTTTAGAATATATTCTAATTTTTTTCTCTGTCTACACTTATAAAATTAAATAAATAATCTTGCAATCTCCAAAATAATATTGTATATTAGAAATATAAATAATTAAAACATAGAAATTATATTATTTGAAGTATAGGAGGAAAAATTGAAGTGGAACATGCAAATAATAAAAAATTGCTAATTATAGCCGGGGTTTTATTGGTCTTAGTTGGCGGGTTTTCGTTTGCCTATTTTATGGTAAATAACATGATAGGAGGTCCTGGAGCAAGTGTTACTATGACTACCGCTAATATAAGTGGTACTAGTCTTACTGTTGAAGGCACACTATCATTTAATGATTTAGATATCTTACCAGGTCATAAAACAGTAAGTGGGATAAAATTAACTGCGACTGGAA
>CAOVIS010000103.1 GCA_948543905.1 uncultured Bacilli bacterium | reverse complement strand
AAATTGGAGCTTTATTTTTAGAAATAGATAACCTTATCACTCTTCATCAACGTAACTATATTTTTAATTATTTAATGATGTTAATGCTCTCATTATTTTATCAATATCTGTATTTTCTAATTCTTGAATTATATGTAGATATGTTTTTTGCGTTGTTGACATACTTGCATGCCCCAGTCTGTGAGCTACACTTGCAATGGAAACTCCAGCATATAGAAGTATTGATGCATGTGTATGCCTCAAACCATGAATTGAAATTACTGATATACCTACATTGTTACAATGTCTTTTTAAAATATCATTAATTGTTGAATTATATATTTTTTTACTAATAAAAATTGGTTTATCTTCTTCCATTTCTTTTATTAGTTCAGAAAATTGAATTACTGTTTGCCAGTCTAATTGCACTTTTCTTTCAGATGACTTATTTTTAGTAGGCTCAAATCCTCCACTTTCTTTATAATTCCATGTTTTATCAACATTCAAAATTTGTCTTGGAAAATCAAAATCTTTAGGTGTAATTGCAAGGGCTTCTGAAAAACGTAATCCTGTTTTTGCAACTAAATAAATTAGCCAATCAAAATTTATTTCATTCTTCAAATCTAAATCAGAAATTAATTTTTGAAGTTCAAATTGGTTCAAATATTTAACTTTTTTCTCTCTAGGTGCTTTTCCTTTAATAATTGCTTTTCTTGTCGGATCTTTTGATATTAATCCTTCATCAACTGCATCCAATATTGCTGCTTTTAATTGATGGTGAAAATCCATTGTACTTTGCCTTTCATGATTTTCAGCATATTTATTTAATATTTCTTGATAAGTTATTCTATTTATTTCTCTTATCTTTAAATTTGGTGCTATTTTTTTTAACCAACGAGATGTTAATTTATATTTTTGCATTGTTGAATTTCTAATTGCACCTTCCTTATATATAGTTATCCATTTTTCATAATAATTACAAAACAATTCATTTACATCGTAAGTGTCCATTTTGTTACTCAACTCCTTTTCATTTCCTTAAGCTGATGAAGAGTGATAAGGTTATCTATTTCTAAAAATAAAGCTCCAATTTGCTGTTGTTCATTTCCTTTCGGCATACTAAATTCGTAGGCATTTAACTCATCTCTATTAATTTTAGGCATACCAGATCTCATTGATACAGAAACAGAATATTTATAAAAATCAGTTGTTTGTAATAAAGTATATAAGTATTTTTGATTTAGTCCATTCTTTGCATTCAGAACATATGAATCAGCACTTGAAAGTCCTTCAAATAAAGGAAAAACGTATTTCCCCAATTGTGGATTTATTTTGCCATAAATTATGTCCTCAGGATAAAAATGAAACTTTCCACTTATTAAATTTTCTTCTCCAACCTTTTTAATATTGTCATAAAATTGACCTGTAAAAGATTCAATGTTTCCAGGTCCTATATGAGGAAGATTATCATATTTTCCACTTTTTGGATCAACCATTTCCGTTGATATATTTACCATATCTATCCACTTACGTTGTTCCCAAGAATATTTTTTACAAAAGCACTTACGTTGATGAAGAGTGATAAGGTTATCTATTTGTTGAAATACATTTCCCAGTTTAATTTGTTCTTCTTTTTTCGGAAGCAATATAATGGTGTTTTGAACTAGTTCACTATTAAGATTGTTAACAACCCCTCCAGAGGCTAATTTTTTATATTGATTTAACATATAATTAGATGAAAGAACTTGTAAAAGATACTCCTTATCAAATAAATTTTTATCATCTCTAATTAATAACCAACCATCATGTATACACCCATTTGTTCCCATAATATAAGGCCTTCCGAAACTCATAGAGTTAGATAATATTAAATCACCTTTAAATACTTCCCTAGAATGTTTTACACCTTCAGGTATTATCTTTTCATTAGTTTTATAGATATACCTTTCTCCAGGTTTTACATCACCAATCTTTACCCAATTGATTCCTATTTTATCATCAGAAGTTATAAAATTTTCTATTGGTCTTGGTGATCCTCCTCTTTGAATAGTCACACAGTTACCAAACTTACGTTGTTCCCAATCTTCAGTAAATCCCTTAAATCTTATTTCTGGAAAATTTGATGAATTTTTTGGAAACATTTTTTCTAACATAGATTTTTTAAAATTTAATAGTTTATCACACTTACGTTGATGAAGAGTGATAAGGTTATCTATTTCTAAAAATAAAGCTCCAATTT
>CAOVIS010000102.1 GCA_948543905.1 uncultured Bacilli bacterium | reverse complement strand
TTCAGAAATGTTACCTCTTTTGGTTTTATGGACAGGAATTATGCAAATTGCTGAAGATTCTAAAATCTTAGAAAAATTTTCAAAATTAGTAAGACCTTTTTTAAGTAAATTATTTCCAAGCCTTAAAAAAGATGATAAAGCCTTAGGATACATTGCTAGTAATATTGCGGCCAATATGTTAGGCTTAGGCTCTGCGGCTACCCCTTTTGGTTTAAAGGCAATGGATGAACTCCAAAAGAAAAATGAAAACAAAGACACGGCAACCGAAGCAATGATTACTTTTTTAGTTTTAAACACAGGAGGTGTAACTTTAATACCTACCACAGTTATTGCTCTTAGACTTATGCATGGAAGTGCTAATCCTACCGAGATTATTATTACAAGCATTTTGGCAACAACTGTATCTAGTGCTTCAGGATTATTACTTGATTATTTTATTAGAAGGAGAAATAGAAAATGAATGTGATATCGCAAATAATTATTCCTATTTTTGTCTTTTTAATTATATTTTATGGAGCAAGAAAAAAGGTCCAAGTTTATGACGCGTTTTTAGCTGGAGCTAAAGAAGGGTTAATTATGGTTTTTCATATAGCTCCTACAATTATTGCCATGGTATTTGCAGTTAATATATTTTTAGATAGTAGATTTTTAGAATGGGCTCTTAGCTTTTTAAAACCATTTTTAGAATTTAGCAAGATACCATTTGATATTTTTCCAATGGCTATTTTAAGACCGATTTCTGGGACCGCATCTCTTGCTTTAATGAATGATATATTTATTAATTTTGGCCCTGATAGTTATGTTGGAAGACTTGCCTCAACTCTCCAAGGATGTACAGACACTACTATTTATGTTTTAGCTCTATATTATGGAAGTGTAAAAATTACTAAAACCAGATATTCTCTTCCCGTAGGTTTATTTGCTGATTTAATGGGTATTATCGCAGCTTTTATAATTACAAATATCTTTTTTGGTTAATGTTTACTTTTGTTAGGAAAAGTGTTAAGATAAGTTTTAGTTTGGGGATGTTATAATGTTTGTTTTAAAAAAATGGCAGTTAAACTATGAAAATATTAATGAGTCTTATATAGAGTTAATACGTAAAATGAGTGAGATAAGCGAACTTGAAAAATTGCTTAAGCCTGATATAAGCGATACAGAATTTTTAGAAATTATTGGGGAGTTTTATACATATAATAAGGAACATTTAGAAGAAGATATTAAAGATAATTTAGGGGTTTTATTTTCCCATGTTAAGGTTCAAAGCGGGTCTATTAGTACAGATTTTAGTTTTTTTGGTCTAAAAAATTTAAAGTTGATGGTTTATACAACCGATAATAATATTATTAAATCAGCAATTTATCTTAATAAAAGATATAGTTTAATAGAGTTAGAGGAATTAATATGTGCTAGAAAGTTGCTTATAAGTAAAGTTCTTAATGAAAAAAATCATTCATTATTTTATAATGATAGACAAGCTTTAGGGGAGTCTTATTTAAGTTTAGCTTTAAATAAAATAACATTAGCAAGACTTGGAGTTTATGAGACTTGGTTTTTACCTTTAATTAAAGAGTCATATACTCATAAAAAGGTAAGAGGCGATATCTTAAGTTTAATAGTAGAGTTAAAAGAAGAGCTAGCTAAATTATTAGAATTATTAAAATCTAGAGATAATTATGATCCACTTGCTTTATCAAAAATTCGTAAAATGGATAGTTATTTAAATCTTAAAGCTAAAACTTTGGGTAGATAATTTTGCTTTACTTTTAAGGAAAACTAGTTTATAATAGATGACCATGAGGTGAGGCATATGCTTCAAATTAAAGGCGAGAAAATTGACTTAGATAATAGAATTAGGCTTTTAGATAGTTTAAAAAATCCTACTTTAAGCGATGAAGAGTATTTAAAACTCGTGAGTGCTTGCTATTTTTATGAAAAAGATAATGAATCGTATTTAAGAGATATTGCGAAAGTTTTAGGTGTTCCTAGTAAGAATGTAATCGAAGTAACTTTACATACTAATTTAGTTACAGCAAGCGGCCAACAAGTAGTGTTTAATGCCTACGCAACTGAAGAATTTTTTACTTTATATGACACAGATTATAATTATAGTGCATCAGAAATTACAAATTTAATTAAAAGCAAAAGTATTTTTATTTCTTATGCGAGTCTTTGGACAACTAAAAAACTGCCAAATTGTAAATTATGTGATATGGATACAATTGAGGAGTTCATCGCGACTAAAAGAACACTCACTAATTTAGGCTTATATCAAGATTGGTTCTTATCTTTTATCAAAAAAGCTCTTTCAAAACAAAGAATTACGAAAGATATATTAGAAATTATAGCATTATTAAAAATAGATTTAAATATGCGAAA
>CAOVIS010000101.1 GCA_948543905.1 uncultured Bacilli bacterium | reverse complement strand
ATTACTGTCATATAAATTTGAATGAGCCCCGCTATAACTGCTTGAATTGCCATTACTATTTAAACTAATCATATATCCAACATATGTATTGTCATTAACTGATGTATTATATTCATAAGTTCCAATTTGAGTTGATGCTCCGGTTTTATTTGAATTTGATACTGCTCCATTAGCCTCGCCCTGATAAATCATTCTCACTGTGCCATTGCCATTAATTCTGATGATACGCCAATAAAATCCGGCAAACTCTACCCAGTTATTTAGTTTATCTTCTACTCCTCTAAAATAATATGATGTTCCATAATCATCAGGGGCAGAGTAAACCCCAGTATCAGCCTCTGTTGCTATTCCAGCAAATTCTGTATATTCGCCTTTAGATTGTTTCTTTATTTCATCAGTTAGTATTAAACCATTTAGTTTATCAAAATATAAATAACATTTTGTACTTCCATCTAAGTTAGCAATATTTAATGAATTAGGGCTTGTCATTGAAAGTTTGGCTCCATTAGAACACACACTTTTCTCTTCATTTAGTTTATAACCACTTGTTGGGAACGTATTTGTTGGTTCATATTCGCCGTTTTTTTCAATATAAAATGCCATAGCTCTATTATCTTTTGTTTTTTCTATTGATATATTCTCTTGTTTATCCTTTACGCTTATATAAAAACATACTGAAAATATTAGAATAATACTAAATATTCCAATTATTGCTTTTACTATTTTTTTCTTTTTTATTTCTCTCACCTCACTATTATTTATAAGCTATCCGGATATACTAGAAATTCTAGCTTATATTTAGATTATATTATTTTAACTGTTAATTGCCAATAATATTTCAATATTACATCAATTATAATTTTTAACTAAAAATATGTGAGAAAATATAACCGGTGAATGATAATGTTCTATAGCAATAAAATGAAAGAAATTAGAAATATCAATAATATTAAACAATATGAAATAGCAAAAATTTTAAATATTACACCATTTGATTATAGTCATTTCGAAACTGAACATACTATTATCCCATTAAAACATCTAATTAATTTTTGTAACTATTTTAATATTTCATTAGATTATATTTTTGAATTTGATAAAAAATTGACAAAGAATAATAAATCAGATGTAAATTTAGAATTATCCGGGAAGCGATTAAAGGAATTTCGAAAAGAAAAAGGATTAACTCAAGTAAAATTGGCTAGTATTATTAAAGTTTCTAATACTATTATTTCTGAATATGAAAAAGGACATTTATTAATATCTACACATGCTTTATATGACATTTGTAAAAAGTATGGCATAAGTGCAGATTATCTTCTTGGCAAAACTGATAATCCGAAATATTATAGATAAACGTCTAGTTTTTATTGACCAAAATGTAAACGTTTTATATAGTTAACCTAAGCGTTAGGGCTAATGTCTGCCATCAGGGGGTTACCTTTTAATTTTTCATCTTTAAGGGGTTTAATTAGAAGGAAGTAATTGCCTATGATGGTTCACTTAGAAGTAATTTTAAGAGAAATATTAAAAGTGACATTGGTTATCAAAATCAACGTCACTTCCTTTATTATCAAGTAGACATTAGATTGGAGCCTAACGCTTACTTAAATTAATAATAATACAGTTTTTAGATATATGCAAGTTTATTACCTGTTTTTTATTTGACTATGAAACAAAGTCCATAACAAAATTAGTAAGTAAATAACTAAGTCCAAAACTAAGTGATAACACAAGTAATTTAGCCTCTATCACTTTATTTTTTTTCATTATAGCTCCAAAATTAACTCCATTAAAAATAAATATACTCATAAGTGTGAAAAACACATACAAATAAATCTTAATTCCCATTAATTATTCTCCTCGTATTCTATAATAGTATTTACACGAGCTTTATGACGTTCTTCATTAGGCATACCTGTATTAATAAAGGTATCTATCATTTCTTTAACTAAATTAATATCCGTTGTAATATCAGCGCCTATTGCTATAACATTGCAGCCATTATGATTTTTTCCTTTAAAAGCATCATCTACACTTACTGCTCTAACACATCTAATACCTTTTACCTTATTAGCCGCTATACTCATTCCAACCCCAGAACCACATATAAGTATTCCCAAGCTACCCTCTTTATTTCTTACCATCTCACCAAGTTTTAATGCAAACTCTGGATAATCGTCATATTCTGAGTTAGGAATTCCTATATCTTCTATATCAATCTCATTACTTTTTAAATAACTTATTAATTTATTCTTAAGTTTTACCCCTCTATGATCACATCCAATATATATTTTCATAATTAACCTCCACTTATATTGTATCAAAAACACAAACAATAAAAAAGAACGTTTAGTGAACTTTACAAATCCTTATTTACATTCCAAATTACCTATGCTAAAATAACAAAAAAGGAGAAAAAATTATGTATATAAATATAAACCAAGAGTGTTACATCAAGATTAATCCCGAAAATAGATTTATGAGCTACCATTTTGTTGATAATAGA
>CAOVIS010000100.1 GCA_948543905.1 uncultured Bacilli bacterium | reverse complement strand
TCCTTTAATTGACCTTTTCCAACTCTAATATTTTTATCAATACCTATATCCTTAGAATATTGTGCTAATGCTTCTTCACAAACAAAACTTGCTCTAATTTTTGACAATTCGCCTTCACCTTTATCTAAAGTTTTATAAAAATATTCACTCGTAATAAGCTGTAATACTGCATCACCTAAAAATTCTAATCTCTCATAATTAGCTCCACCATTTTCATTAGAATAACTACTATGAGTTAAAGCAGTTTTAAGTAAATCTTTATTATCAATTTTAATATTAAATTTTTCTAAGAAGTCCATTTAATCACGTCCTTATTTTCTCTAACCATTATAACAAATAAACCAAGAAAAATAAACATGTTTAAGCTCATATTTTCTTAAAAAGTTCTAATAAAAAGACTTATATCCATCTCGAAATATAAATCTTTCTAGTACTATCCTCTTCATATCTTCTAAAAATACCTATAATACACTCCACAATTATTTTTAAAGTATTACCTGTATTTTTCTTAATTTTTATCGTCAAAATTTCTTTTTGCATAGTTTTACGAAAATAATAATCATCAACATACTTTCCCATTGTTTTATCAATTAATCTCACTAATTGTATATCATCTTCATTATTAATATCTATATTAAAAATATAATCTTTATATATTTTAACGAGTTGCAAAGATAAATTATCCCCTTCTAAAAAATCTGTATTTATTATTCTATCAAAATTAGGACAATACTTTAATATAAGCTTATTTGTAATCATTTACATACTCCTTTACTATTTTTGTGTATATTTATATATTACAATGGAAATTTTGATTTGTCAAATAAAAAATATAAGGTATAATATAAATAGGGAGATTAATTGTTATGAAAAAAAGAAAATTAAAACTTAAAAAACAAGTATGGGTGGCATTAATTATCATTATTTTTGGAAGTATTACTATCTTTACCTTTACTAATATTAAAAAAGAAAATAAGAAAGAAGCTATTACTTATAGCAATATAACTAACAAAGATGCTTCTAGTCTTAAAAAGTTAGGCTATACAGATAAAGAGTTAAAAGTATTAGACGAAAAAGCCTCCGAAGTTGTAGTTAAATATTTATTAAACACTACTAAAAATTCTAATATAATTAATTTATTAAATGAAAAATATTATCTTAAAGACAATGCTGAAAAATATATCTTATATATAAAAGAAAACCCAACTTATACTACATCTCGAGTTATTGCTCATATCAATACTCATGCAAATGAAAAGAAATACGAATTTATAATGGATGCCAACACCGGTAAAGATAATCTTATTTTAGTAAACAAATATTACCAATTAAAAAGTGATTATGAACCTAATAATCTAATTAAAGTAAATCCTGAACACTACTATGGAACTAACCATAAACTACAAAAATCAGCTTATGATGCCTTTAAAACTATGTGGACTGAAGCTAAAAAAGAAGATTTATACTTAATTATTACGGAAAGCTATCGTAGTTATGAAACTCAAAAAAACACTTATGATAAGCAAAAAGATAGCCTTGGAACTACTAAAGCCGACGAACAAGTAGCAAGACCCGGATGTAGTGATTATCAAACTGGACTTTCCATGCAAATATCTAGCAAGCAAGATATCACTAGTAGCAATTTTAAAAACACTAAAACTTATGAATGGTTAACTAACAATGCCCACAATTATGGTTTTATTCTAAGATATCCTGAAAATAAATCAGATATTACTGGCTTCCCTGCTAATTTTAATCAATGGCGCTATATAGGAATTGAAGCTGCAACATATATTCATGACAATGATATAACACTTGAAGAATATTATGCTTACTTTATAGAAAAGTAAGTTTTTTAACGATAAAAATTAGGTATTTCTTCTCTTGGTGTTCTTTTAAGAATTAAATCAGCCTCTTCCTTAAAAGCTTGATTTTCTTTAATTAATTCAATCGGAGTGTCTTGATATGTAAATAAACCTGTTTTTTCATCCCTAATGAGCGATGATTCATGCTCTAAAGTATATCCATTTAAATAATAATTAAAATAATATTCATAAATTATAGTCTTAGTTGAAATAATCGTCCCAGAATAATAACAATGTAAATCAAACCCATAGAAGCGAATTAAAAATGGTACTAAATTTATACTCCAATTCTGATCTTTATATTCCATATACGCACGATATCTTTCTTCACCTTCTAAACGTTCTTTAGAAGTTAAGTCATATTTAAGTCCAAAAAATTTGCGAGCAAAATCTCCATGAAATTCCCCATAAACAAGTTCACCATCAGGTTTAATAAATATTACATCTTTTAAATCAACTATTTTAGCATCTTTAATATTCATAAATACTCCTTCTATTATAGAAAAAGCTCCTAAATAGAGCCTAATTTAAAAATTTTGGTGACCAGTACGGGATTCGAACCCGTGAATGCTGCCGTGAAAGGGCAGTGTGTTAAGCCGCTTCACCAACTGGCCAAATGGTGGGACTGGGGGGACTTGAACTTTCGACCTCACGCTTATCAGGCGTGCGCTCTAACCACCTGAGCTACAATCCCAA
>CAOVIS010000099.1:424-2598 GCA_948543905.1 uncultured Bacilli bacterium | reverse complement strand
TATTAATCCTCTACCTCCAATCATTATTGAACGCCCTACCCTATCCATGAATTTCTTAGTAAATTCCTCCCCTTTCGCTGGTAAAAGTGGTAAATTCTTAACTACTAGACACATTAAAGAACGCTTAGAAAAAGAACTTGAAACTAATGTTGGACTTCAAGTTGAAGAGTTAAGTGGCACGGATGGTTATAAAGTAAGTGGTCGCGGTGAACTTCATTTATCAATCCTTCTAGAAAATATGCGTCGTGAAGGATATGAATTATCAGTATCTAAACCTGAAGTTTTATTTGAAAACATTGATAATAAAAAATACGAACCATTTGAACGTGTTATTATAAATGTTCCCCAAGATTATTCCGGAACTGTTATAAATGACTTACAAGAACGTAAAGGCTCATTAGAAGTTATTACTAATAATGAAGATAATTTTGTTCATTTAGAATTTTCTGCTCCAACTAGAGGCCTTATTGGTTATCGTAGTAGTTTCATAACCAACACTAAAGGCGAAGGTATCATGGTACGTAGTTTTGATACATATAAACCATATGTTGGCCCTATAGCCCGCCGTAAAAATGGTGTATTAGTTTCCATGGAAAATGGTAAAGCGCTAGGTTATTCTCTATGGAACTTAGAAGATAGAGGAACACTATTTATAGATCCTGCAACAGATGTTTATGTAGGTATGATAATTGGTATACACAACCGAGATAATGACTTAGATGTTAACCCTTGTAAAAACAAAAACTTAACTAATACTCGTTCTAGTGGAAGTGATGAAGCTATAAATTTAACTAAACCTAAAAAAATGACTCTAGAAGAAGCTCTAGAATTTATTGAAGATGATGAATACGTTGAAATAACACCAACTGATATCAGACTAAGGAAAAAAATACTAGACCCAAAATTTAGATTCAAAAATAAAAACTAAAGACATCAAAATCTTTAGTTTTTTAATATAAAACTCTAAGAAGCCAAAGAAACTATTAAACGTTTATTATTTAAAAAAAGGGCTTAAATACCCTTATTTAAATTTGACACCATTTCTAACAATATTATTTGAATTAAATACCCTTGTTCCATCAGATTTTATTTTATATATAGCAGTTAATCTATTATAAGGGTTATTTGGATCCGTAACTTTTAAAGTCGCAGTTATCTCATATCCCACTAAACCAAGTCCTGATGTATTTCTAATTGGCGTTTTAGTATAAGTTGGCATATTAATATCTGTTATCGTAAATCCCATACCAGTTAACTGATTAACCAAACTTTGATAATCTCTTGAAGTTAAACCATTATCATTATAGTTACCATTAGGATTTACAGCACACCCATTACTTGCTAAATTAACTGACATAATATATTTAGTATTATAATTAGTATCACCATACTGACAAGTACTAGAAGAACCACCAGAAGAACCACCACTTGAACCATAAACAACAACTTCTACTCGAGCACTCTTACCACCAGCTGTAGCAGTAATATAAGCAGTACCTGCTTTAACACCCGTTATTAAGCCATTATTTACAGTTGCTATGCTATTATCTGAGCTACTCCAATTAATTGCCTTATTTACTGCATTACTAGGGTTAACACTTGCAATTACTGTTTTATTAGTCCCAACTGCTACATTAATTTTTTTAAAATTAAGCGAAATACTTGTAACATAAACTTGAGTACTTCCTCCTCCACTTGGAGGATTATTTCCTCCCGGATTAGGAACTTGAACTTTTTCCCAATGTGCCACTAAAGTAATATTACTATTTATAGGTACACCAAAGTCAAATTTATCATTACCATTATACCAACCTTTAAAAATATAACCATCCCTAGATGGATTACTAGGTTCTTTAATTATATTCCCTTCTTCAACAGAGATACTATCTACTTTACTTCCACCATCGGAATTAAAAGCTACTTCATAGACTTTGCCTACAGGATCTATTATTTTTAAATTAGCTTCTACTGGTTCTGTTACATTACCATTAATATCTTTAGCTACTACTTTAACTTTATATTCTCCCGGATCGCTAAATTTACTATAATCAATTACATTTCCTTCCATATCAGCATCTTTTTCATAAAAATCTATTTCACACTCACCTGATGCATCAAGACAACTATCAATAAAATCATTTAAATAATACTTTTCCCCTTTTAAAATCTCAACA
>CAOVIS010000099.1:0-414 GCA_948543905.1 uncultured Bacilli bacterium | reverse complement strand
ATCTTTAAGTTTTAACGTAGGAGCTGTCTCATCAACAACTTCTAAATTTATTGTATATTCTCTATCAAGCACATAAATTGTAACTCCATAACTGCTAACAGTTTTAAGTATTCTTTTAGCACAATCGTAATCTTCAATATCTTCAGCATCCAACAAATTAATTTCTTCAATTTCTTCTTCACTACACCTACTTAAATCATAGTCAGCTTCAAAGTCTAATGGATATTCTATTCTAATACTATTAAAATCAACATTTTCAAGCCGTGTAAAATAATCTTCTAACTCCGGAACTTCATCTCCAGCATCAAGAACTATTTTCTCTTTTAAAGCAATCTGGGGCTCTTTTGAATCAATAGATGGTTCATTTGGCTTTTTAGGCGTTGAAGAAGCCACAATAATTAAAACTATAATTAA
>CAOVIS010000098.1 GCA_948543905.1 uncultured Bacilli bacterium | reverse complement strand
CCATCAATTTATCACTCTCAAGTCCTAAATACTTAGCATAATCATTTAAATATTTCTTAAGAACAAATATATCCTTAAAACATCCAATTTTACCTTCTTCAATATTAAGTAAAAACTCCAATTTTATATTTAAATCATTACTAGCTTCTTCTAGACTTACTCCCGCTGACTCTCTTGCTTCGTGTAATAATTTTCCAATATATTCCAAAGTGTAACACTCCTATTCAAAAATAATATAAATAAGCCATGTTCTGTTCCCTAAATAGGGCGACAAATATTTATCTTCTAGTTACCTAGACCCTTACGCCGTTGTTTATTCCTTTGTAAGAGCTCTCCTACCAAATTTGGATTTCTCACTTGTGGGGTTTACCACGTTCCACTTCCGCCGTTTCCAGCTTCTTCGTCACTATGGCACTTTTATAAGCTACTAATTCTTGAGTAAAAACTTTTAGAACTTTCGACTTGCCGTTAGCTTATCGCTACCTTAGGTTATTTTTTCCCTAAGCACAAACACTACAGTCATCTCAGAACTGTGTGAGCATGGACTTTCCTCTACATAATACTTATGCAGCATTTGTCTATATATTATTCATATTTTCCAAAAACAACTTTCTCTAATTGACTAATTCTTCTTAATAAATCAACGTTGCTTGATCCTGCTTGCCCACTACTAGACTCACTAGTTACTAATTGTTCTCTAAGTTTTCTTATTTCCGCTTTTAATTTACTGTTATCTTCATTTAAATCTCGTATGGTTTTTTCTTGTCCTTTAATAACATTAATAAATTCGGTGTAATCTCTAATTACCATATCTAAGTATTTATCAACTTCCTGAGGTCTGTAGCCTCGAGCATCAATTTTAAACTCTTTATCTAAAATTTCTTGAGGAGTTAAATAAATCTTATCACTATACATTTTTCATCAACATCCTTTTATATTCCTATTATAATAAATTTTAGCCTATCTTGTCAATCTATTGCATTAAACTTATTTTAAGATAAAACAAAGCTAAGACTTTAACTTAACTTTGGTTAATGATTGAAGCATCTATTTCGTTATTATCTTTATTATAAATCAATCTCACTTTTAAATTATTATAGCTTTTATTATTATCCATGGGATTTATTATAATTCCATCAGCATTGCCTTCTAAATAATGATTATCAATTAAATCTTCTACCGTTACTACATATTCGCCTGATTCCTCAAATATTTCTTTATGCTCTAACCCATAATCAGTAGCTCTTATTTCAATTAAGTTTTTAAGTTCCGCTGCTATTTTTGTATTATCCATTCCAAATGCATAAGAAGTCTTATTAATTGTAATAAAGGCTACTACTCCTAGTAAAACTACTACAATTAATACTTCTACTTTCGAGTACCCTAGCTTATTTAATGTCTTCATTTTTATACCACCTTAAAATACTTATTTTTTTAATACCTTAATAAGTATATCATAAATAAAAAAAAGATTAAAGAAATTTTTTAATCTTTTGACACTTTTTGAATAACTTTATAAGAAGAAACCAAATTATTAAGCGAAAATGTTGCATTAGCAGGGCTGGTACTTGGTAAATATGTAGCCTCTACCCCTACTTTATCTCTAATTAATTTATTATATAGGTTATAAGCTGTCTTACCGTTTACATAAATATTTTTAATCTTACTATTTTTTAAAATTTTGGCAATGTCATTTGGTACAACATCTTTAATTGATGAGTCACTAGAACCTTTAATTGTACAAGATGCACAAACATCAAACAAAGCTATTTTATGTCGTTTTAAGAATTCTTTTTTAGAATCTATATTATTCTCAATTTCTTCATTATAAACTAAAGCTAAAACATTCCAAAAACGATTCCTAGGATGGGCATAGTAAAATAGTGTTTCTCGAGATTTAACACTAGGAAAAGAACCTAATATTAAAATTTCAGAGTTAGTATCATAAATAGGTAATAAAGTATGTTTAGGCATTATCTTTTTAAACCATCATCTTTCTGTTTTTTTCTAGATTCCACAAGATAATTAGCAAATTCTTG
Organism: uncultured Bacilli bacterium; assembly: GCA_948543905.1. The sequence continues at coordinate 667 of CAOVIS010000098.1, read as the reverse complement.
GGTATCAAAAGTAATAAATAGCCCCAAATCATTTACACTAAAATCTTTATGAGGTATAGCTTTTATAAAATCTATAAATGAATCTCTTAAAACATCTCTAATAACTGCTACATGCTTATATTTAGCACTATTATCTTCCTTAACATAATAAGCATATATTATCTTAGATTTAATGCCAAAAACACTTGTAGTGTTATCTAAAAAAAAGATTTTCAAAACTAAAGTAGGTTTATCCATAGTTATATTTCTTATAATGCTTCCTTCTTGGTTATTTATAAGTTCTTCAAAAACATTTGTTAAATTAGTTGATTCTTTTTCTTTAGCATTTTTTAAATATTCTAAAACATCCATATTATCGCTTCCTAATGCTTGCTATTATAACATAACAAAGCCTCAAAAAAAAGATAAAAATTACTTCTTATCTTTCATAACTTCAGCTAAAGTTGTTCCAAATGTTGCAATATCTTGTAAATTAGCAGGAACTATTAATTTTGTTGCTTGTCCATCAGCTACTTTACCTAGTGCTTCATAGCTCTTTAAAGTAAGAACCGCAGTATCTGCTTTTGCTCCTTTTAGAAGTTCAATTCCTTTAGCTTCTGCTTCTTTAATTTTAAGTAAGGCTTCAGCTTCTCCTTCCGCAATCTTAATTTTGCTCTCTTTTTGGGCC
>CAOVIS010000097.1 GCA_948543905.1 uncultured Bacilli bacterium | reverse complement strand
ATAACAACATTAATATTAACAACATCAAAAGCAAAGTATAAAAATGTACAATCTATAGACTTAGCAAGTGGCACAATAAATTATACACCAGCAGATATTGATTTAGTGGCCATTCAAATAGAAAATGATAATGGTGAATATCTAGCCTCTAATGCTGTTCCAATAAGTGGATATGCTTTAAGTAATAAATCCTATTGTAATGTAAATGGAGAAAAAGATACTGATATTAATATAGTTTATCAAAATGGAAAAATAGGAATAAATAATGTAGCTAAAAAGGCTAAATATTATTTATATTTTGATCAAGGTATTAAAACTGCTATAGGTATTATAAAAGATAATGGAGAAAAGATTAGTTTTACTGGAATAGCAGATTCTAGTGACACAGGAATATATAAAGCACCCGATGATTATGGGACAAGTTATTACTATAGAGGGTTAGAAGGAAGCCTAAATAACTGGGTAAGATTTGCAGGATTTTATTGGCGAATAATTAGAATTAATGGAAATGGCACAGTTAGGATGATATATTCCGGGATAGATAATGGTAATATAACTAATGCTAATCGTATTGGAATATCTACCCAAATAAATGAAGCAGAATATAAATATAATTTAACTTATAGTGACAATACATATGTTGGGTATATGACTGGAGATGCAGGAGCAATCAATTATGTTAATGCTCATCAAAATAAGGCCAATAGTAATGTAAAAACTATAATAGACAATTGGTATGCAACTAATGTAGAAAATAATGGAGAATACAAAAAATATATAGATATTAATACAGGGTTCTGCAATGATAGAGAAATAGCAGATGGACACTCAAATTATACAGAAGGGGGATATAAGATAGGAAGAACTGTATATAAACCAGCGGATAGGGTAATGATAGCAAATTTAAGTAGTTGGAAAACAACACAAAACCCAACCCTTCAATGCGCGAATAAAGAAAGAGATTTATTTACAGTAACAAGTGCTAATGAAGGAAATAAAAAATTAACATATCCGGTAGGATTGATTTCAAGTGATGAAGTAGTATTTGCTGGAGGTTTTGGAGGATATAGCAGCACTTTTCCTTATATTTATACGAACCAAATATATTGGACAATGTCTCCATATGTTTATAACTCTCAAGCTTTCGTATTCATGATAAATGATGAAGGTAGCCTTATTTACGGTACTGTTAGCAGTAAATATGGTTTGAGACCTGTTATTAACCTACGCACAGATACCAAATTAACAGGAAGTGGAAGTGAAACTGACCCCTACATCGTGGTTTAATTTTTATGCCTATGTAGCTTGTTATATGTTTTCTACTGTTTATTATACTTTTATATATGGGCATAAGTTAAGTTCAAGTTAAGGCTTGAATTTTTCTTTTTTAGTTATGATTTTGGGTATTTTTTCATAGATTTAGAGTAGGGTGATGCTATGAAAAAAGTTATAGTTGCAATAATAATATTTTTAATATTTCCTTTTAAAGTAATGGCTATTAGTGCTAGTGGTGCAGTTGTCATGGATTTAAATAGTGGCCGAGTTTTATATGATTTAAATAAAGATAATAAAAGACTAATAGCATCTATTACGAAAATAATGACTTGTTTAGTGACAATTATGTATAGTGATTTAGATAAAGTTGCTGTTGTCGATGAAGATGTATTAAAAGCTTATGGGTCTAGCATATATTTGGAAGTAGGCGAAGAAATTAAACTTAGAGATTTACTTTATGGCCTTATGATGCGCAGTGGTAATGATGCTGCGGTTGTTATTGCAAATACAGTCGCAGGTTCTATGGAAAACTTTGTTTATCTTATGAATGAATATGCAAGTGCTATAGGGATGACTAATACTCATTTTGTAAATGCTCATGGGTTAGATGATAATGGAACTGGGAATGTTTCGACAGCTTACGATATGGCACTACTCACAAAAGTTGCGATGCAAAATAAAACATTTGCTAATATTTTTGGAACCAAAACTTATCAAGCTAAAAGTAATTTAAAAACCTATAATTGGGAAGGCAAGAATAAATTATATGATATGTATAAATATACTACTGGTGGCAAGACCGGCTATACAGATGCAGCTCGTAGAACTCTTGTTACAACAGCTTCTCGTGATAATAAAAATTTAGTGGTCGTAACTCTAAATGATGGTAATGATTTCAATGATCATAAAGAACTTTATGAAACTTATTTTGATAAATATAAAGCAATACTAGCGATAGATAAGAATAATTTTGAATTAGATGATAGTTATTATAAAGATGCAAAGTTATATGTTAAAAATGATTATTATGCTCTAGCAACACCTGAAGAAGCTAAAGATTTAAAAATAGATGTTACTTTGTATAAATATGATAATGTCTATAATAATTTAAAAGTAGGAGAAGCAAGAGTAATGCTTAAAGATACAATATTGCACCGAGAAGCAATATATATTAGTAGGGAGTCGCAAGTTTTTGCTTCTAAAGATCTATTTACAGCTATTTTAGGGTGGTTTTAAATGGTAAATATTATTTGGGCTTTTTTAATAGGAATTGCGATTGTTTATTCTCTTTTAACTGGTAATATTGAGACTATTAACAATGGGATTTTAACACACGCAACAAGTGGTTTTAATTTAATAATAGAAATGATGCCTTTAATTATTTTATGGACAGGTATTATGAAAATAGCGGAAGAAGCAGGTTTATTGGAAGTTTTTTCTCGTATTTTAAATCCTATT
>CAOVIS010000096.1:2503-2747 GCA_948543905.1 uncultured Bacilli bacterium | reverse complement strand
AAATTACCACAGTTTTAGTATAAAAACAAATAGTATAGACAAAATAATTTATAATAAAGAATCCATAAATACCATAAAAGAATTATTAAAAAAAATAGACAATTCTTAAAAGGAGGAATTATATGTATGATTTAATAATAATAGGCATGGGAATATCAGGTGTAAGTGCAGCTATTTATGCCAAACGAGCAGGACTTAAAGTTTTAATTATCGAAGGAAATACGCCTGGTGGTTTAATAAATAA
>CAOVIS010000096.1:2149-2460 GCA_948543905.1 uncultured Bacilli bacterium | reverse complement strand
GTTACCAAAATATCAGTGGACCTGATTTAGCCATGAATTTATTTAAAGAAGTAGCATCTTTAAATATCGATTATAAATTAGAAAAAGTAACTGATGTTATTTTAGAAGATATAAAAACTGTCAAGACTAAAGAAAATGCCTATCAAAGTAAATATTTACTTATCTCAAGTGGTCGCACCCCTAAAATGCTAGGTCTTAAAGATGAAAAAAAATATCTAGGAAAAGGCATCAGTACTTGTGCATTATGTGATGGTGCTTTATATAAAAGTAAAGATGTCATAGTAGTTGGTGGAGGTTCTAGTGCTTTATCA
>CAOVIS010000096.1:0-2139 GCA_948543905.1 uncultured Bacilli bacterium | reverse complement strand
GAAGCTAAATATTTAGCAAATATTGTGAATAAAGTATATCTTATTCACAGACGTTCAGAATTTCGAGCTGAAAATACTTTAATAGAAGAATTAAAAACCAGAAAAAACATTGAACCAATTTTAAACAATGAAATAAAATCCTTAATAATAAAAGATGAAAAATTTAGTGGTGTTAAATTAAAAGACCGTGATTTAAAAGCTTCCGCACTTTTTGTTTATATTGGATATACTCCGAATACTGATTTTCTAGCAAATAGTAATATAGACTTAGATAATGGATATATAATTGTCGATGATAAACATGAAACCAACATTAAAGGCGTCTATGCTAGCGGTGATGTAACTAAAAAGAACATTTATCAGATAATAAACGCGGCCAGTGAAGGAGCCGAAAGTGCTATAAATATAGCTCAGAAATACTAATTATTTAGTATTTTTTTAATTATAAACTTAAGTCATGACACATTTTGGCAATCTTAGATAAAATCTGGTGAAAAAGGTATAAAAGTTATAAAAATCTACGTCCAATTCTGTAATATTTAGAAAATATTGTGGTAAAATATATTGTAAATTTATGGGATAGTTGAAAACTTATTCAAATAGTCAAATAAAGTTTGAATTTATTACACGCGAAAATGTCACACTAAGGTGTGATTTTTTCGGATTTATGGGATATGTGAAGTTAAATATCATATAAAATAAAGCGCTTTAGGATTGTTATAATGCCATCTCTTGCTGCTTCAAGTAACATTAAGCCAATATGAAAAAAGGAATAGTTTTTACGCCGCTTGCCATTAACAATTCTACCATTAGTAATTTTATAATCTTTGTAAGATTTAGGATTTTTAGAATAATCAATGCCGGTGATAGTTAAAATAAGTTCAGCAATACAACTACAAGTGTAAATAGCGTTAAAAGATTGAAGGGATTTAATTTGGGTTTCTTCAATAAAGAAGCCATTAGTTTTTTGAGCTTTAAAGCAGAACTCAATGCCTCCAAAGCGATAGCCATAATCTTTAATGGCTCTTTTAGGATCATCATTAGTTAAAATATAAAAAGGTTCTTTATGATTAACAGATTTAGAAATGGCTAAATTCATGGTATAGCGTTTATAAGAGATGGGAATATCATAATAAATTTTAGAGTGATAAACATAAGAAGTAAGTTTAGAGATAGTTTTTTTAATAACAATTTTTTCAGATTTATCATAGACATAAGCAATAGTATCACCTTTTGCTCTAATGCAATATTTATCACCAAGAGATTTAATATAATTCATAAGTTTAAAATGATTGCCCCAAAATCTATCGGCTAAAAAGATAATCTTGGCATAAGGTTCAACAGATTTAATAAGATTATGACAGTAAGAAATAGCTTCAGTAAATAATGAGTAAGAATAAGCTTCTTTATCAAGATATTTAAAAACTCTAAACCAAAGTGGAATAGATTGCTTGCCAATTTTAAGAGTAAACATTAAGATAGTAAATTTTTTTTCAATATTTTCATGGTCAAAGATAATATGAACTCTTTTATCAGGATGTTTAATTTTATAAGTAGAAATAAGTTTAGAAATGAGTAGATGATAAAAATAAATAAAATCAAAATTAGGATTAGAAAAAAATCTATTAAGTTTTCTAGAAGCAGAGTCTAGGTTGATATTAAGTTTAGGAGCAATAAAAGAAGCAAGATCAGAGATAATTACTGACTCTTTAGAAGCAATAGAAAGAGAAACAAGAGGTAAAAATTTTAAAGCATCGAGTTCCAAGAAATAAGCAATATCGATAAATTTATCTAATAAATTAGAATAAATATTAGTAAAAGGGGTAGACCCAAGAGAATTTTTTTGATAGGATAAATACATAAACAACCAACTTTCTATATTGTTTTCAAATTAATTATAACAAAGTTAGTTGTTTATAAAAATATGAGAAAAAAGAGGCATAAGAAGAGCATAGAGAGCAAAACCTTATGTCTTTTTAAATTATATTAAGATGTAATGATTCAAAATGTGTCATGACATAAGATAATAGTAGGTGCTTAACTCATGTTTGAACTTAAAACAATTAAAGAGAATACAACTATTAAATGTATTCGTTTTCCAAATGAATTAATTGAAAAAATTGATGAAATAAGACTTAC
>CAOVIS010000095.1:959-2860 GCA_948543905.1 uncultured Bacilli bacterium | reverse complement strand
TAAAATATTACGGATAAATCTTCCTTCAATTAAGTTTTCATTAGGTACTTGAGATAGGAAGAAAGCTGGTATTCCAATGGTAAACATACTTATTAAAGATATTTGTGATGGTTGTAAGGGATATTTAACATGAAAGAAAATAGCTAAAACTGAAATTAGAAAAGAGAAAATATTTTTTACTAAGAAAAGACTTCCAGAACGTTCTAGATTATTGACAACTTGGCGTCCTTCTCTAACCACTTCAGGCATTTTGGAAAAATCTGATTCTAATAATACTAATTGGGAAACTTGAACTGCAGCATCACTACCACTCGCCATAGCAATAGAACAATCGGCATCTTTTAGAGCTAAAACATCATTTACGCCATCTCCAGTCATAGCAACTGTCTTCCCCGCCCTTTTTAAAGCTCGGACAAATTTTCTTTTTTGCTCTGGAGTAACCCGACCAAAAACTGTATAATTTAAAACTGCACTTTCTATGGCATCATCGCTAGTTAAAGTCGATGCATCAACATACTTTTCAGCGCCTTTTATACCAGCAAGTTTGGCTACTTCGGACACTGTTAAGGGATTATCACCAGAAATTACTTTAATGTCTACTCCTTGCTCTTTAAAATATTTAAAAGTTTCTTTGGCGTTTTCACGAATAGGATTTGATAAAACAATTAAGGCTAAAGGCGTTACTTTGCCAGTAAGCTTAGTACCATCGACTTTTTTATCATAAGAACCCATTACTAAAACACGATAGCCATTTTTAGTATATTTAACTATTTCTGCTTCATATTTGACATAATCTGTTTTTAATAAAAATTCTGGAGCACCAATTACATAGGAAGCATCAAGAAAGTTTATCCCACTATATTTAAACTCCGAAGAAAACCCAAAAACAGAAGCAATTGTGCGACCACTTGGTTTATTAAAATAATCTTTTAAGGCAACCATCGTAATATTATCGGCATCTTCATGATAAACAAAATCACTAATTAAAGTCATAAGTTCTTCTTTAGTTTTAATATTATCTATAGGCTCATAAGTTTCAATTTTCATAGTACCATCTGTAATAGTACCAGTTTTATCAACACATAAAACATTAACTCGAGCTAAAGTTTCAATAGATTTCATATCATGAAGTAAGACTTTATCTTTAGCAAGACGCATAGCGCTTATAGCAAGAGTTACACTAGAAAGCAAGAATAAGCCTTCAGGGATCATGCCAATAACAGAGGCGACCATTGCTTGAACACTAGCTCGAAGGGTTTCACCACTAAAGAAAAAAGTTTGAACAAATAAAGTGAGTCCAATAGGAATGATAGCTATTCCAGCTAATTTAACAATTTTATTTAGAGACCGAATAATTTCGGATTGTTCTTCATTTTTAATAGATTTAGCTTGTAAAGTAAGTTTAGAAATGTAAGAATCCGCTCCTACTTTTGTTAGACGAGCATAACACTTACCAGAAACAATAAAACTGCCAGATAGTAAATCTTCTTCTTCTTTTTTGTTTATTTCATCAGCTTCTCCAGTTAACAGCGATTCATTTACACAAACATGCCCAGATACGATTTTGGCATCGGCACATATTTGGTCACCAGCTCCAAATACAACAATATCATTTAAAACTAAATTTTCAACTTTAATTTCTTTTATGAGACCATCACGAATAACTTTAGCATTAGGAGAATTTAGCATAGTTAATTTATCAATGACTTTTTTAGAACGAATCTCTTGAAATATTCCGATACAGGTATTTGCAATAATTATTGGTAAGAAAGTTAAATCTCGAAAGGATCCAACCATTATTAAAAGAATAGCTATAACTAAAAATACTAAGTTAAAATAGGTTAGTGTATTACTTTTCACGATGTCTTTAACAGTTTTAGATGGAGGATTAATGGCTGCAT
>CAOVIS010000095.1:695-949 GCA_948543905.1 uncultured Bacilli bacterium | reverse complement strand
CTTTCCTTCTTCAAAGTATTTTAAAGCTTCTTTTTCTGTTAAACCAGTAATAACCTCAGGATTATTTTTTTCTTTTACATCTTTTATTTCTTTTTTCATTTTATCACATCTTCTATATATTATTTTCCTTAGAAATTATTATATCATACTTAAAATAAATTACAAATTACAAAATTGCCATATTGTTTATTATTTACGGTTTCTGACGCGTTTTTATTAAATATTTTTTAGACAAACTTTTAATTTAAACAAAA
>CAOVIS010000095.1:0-685 GCA_948543905.1 uncultured Bacilli bacterium | reverse complement strand
TAACATATTTTATATATATATACAATAATAAATTTATAAACTCTTTTATATTATTGTAAATCAAATAAACTTAATTGACTAGTTTCAGGAAGACTACCAAAAACACCTAGGCTTCTTAATTTATCAACGGTAGTACCATTAACATGGCCTCGAAGACTAAAATCTTCGATACTATAAAACGGTTTAATGTTACGTTCTTCTATTATTTTAGTAGCAACCGAATCCCCTAGCCCATCTAAAGTTCGAAATGGACAAATAAGAGTTAATTTATCTTCAGCAATAATAAAGTTTTTACTATCACTTTTTTCAATATCAATAAGTCCAAATTTAAACCCACGAGCTGTTGCTTCTAAGCATAGTTTTAAAGTTTCTAAAACACTAGATTCTTTGTTGGTTGCACTATATCCTTTAGCAATTATTTCGTTCATTTTAGCACGTATTGCATCATAACCTTTAACCATTGTTTCTAAATCAAAATCATCAAATCGAGTAGAAAAATAAGTAGCATAATATACTTCAGGATAATGAACTTTAAAATAAGCAATACGGAAGGCAGACATAACGTAAGCGGCCGCATGGGCTTTTGGGAACATGTATTTTATTTTACCACAAGACTCAATATACCAAGGCTCAATGCCAGCACTCTCCATTGTTTTTTTATGTTTTACCCAAGTTTCAGGGTCTT
>CAOVIS010000094.1 GCA_948543905.1 uncultured Bacilli bacterium | reverse complement strand
GCGACATCTCCAGAATGTAATGCCAAAGGATTAGCATGGATAAAAGTCAATGAAAACGAAGAACTACAAGGAAGTATTGCCAAATTTATAACCGATGAAGCAAAAAAGGAATTATTAGAAAAAGCCATCGCCGCTATGTTAAATTATTTGGGAGATGACTACACAACCTATTTAGACGAAGATGACACTAAGGAGTTAGCTACTAAGTTAGCTGGTGAGTATAATGGTGTAGGCATAGCAGTTAAAAGTGATGATACTAATATAAAGGAAATAACTGAAGTTTATGACGATACCCCAGCAAGCCGTGCAGGATTGTTACCAGGAGATATTATAGTTGGTTACAATAACGAAGACGTAAGCACAAAATCCAGTTCTGAAGTAATAAATCTTATCAAAGCCAATACTCAAACATTTACACTTAAGCTTAAAAGAGGAGAAGAATTCTTAACTGTAAATTTAAAAAATGAAACTATTATTTTTCCAAGTATTAATTATAATATTATTGAAAATACCACTACAGGTTACATTCAAATCTCTGCTTTTTCTAAAACTTTAGATACGCAAATAAAAAATGCCCTGAATAAGCTAGAAAATGCTGGCATAACTTCTTTAATCATTGATCTTCGTGATAACACTGGAGGATATTTAGATGCAGCAAATTCAGTAGCTAGTAAATTTTTAGAAGAAGGGAAACGCATTTATAGTTTAAATTATAAAGATGAGATTACTCATTATAATGATAAAACTAAAGAACATCGAGAATATCCTATAGTTGTAATAGTAAATGAACATACAGCCTCTGCTTCTGAAATTTTGGCTGCTGCCCTAAAAGATAGTTATGGTGCAACTTTAGTTGGGAATACTACTTACGGTAAAGGCAAAGTACAACAGACAAAAGATTTGAATACTGGCACGATGATTAAGTATACTTCGGCTTTATGGCTTGTCCCTAGTGGTGGATGTATTGATAAAGTAGGGATTAAACCAGATTATATGGTTACAAATGAATATATTGAAGATGAAGAAGGACATTTAATCCTAAAATCTGATGCACAGCTAGAAAAGGCTATATCTTTATTAAATAATAGTGTCCAGTAAAAAAAGTTTATAAAATCTAAAAAAATAACACTACTATTATAAAAAGTTTGTTATTTTTTTTAAATTTTGCTATAATAAAGGAAATTGATGAAATTAACTAATGTTTTATAATATAGTATAAAATTTTAAAATAATAAATTAAATTCTAAAATAATAAATTTGCAAAAAGATGGTGATATATAATGAAAAATAAATTAAAAATTGGTGATAAATTGGAAATACATTGCTATAAACATAATGGAAGAATTCATCAAATATGTGATGAAGCAATAGTGCTTGACATTGACGATGAAAAATTGGTAGTTGCCAATAACAAAGCAAAATTAACAGAATCAGATGGCCGCAGTTACCATGCAAAAGAAGTAGCCATTTTGTTCTTTTATAAAAGTCGTTGGTTTAATATAATTGGTCAATTAAAAGAATATGGCTTATTTTACTACTGTAACATAGCCACACCATACATAATAGATGGAAACATAATCAAATATATCGACTATGATTTGGATTTGCGTGTATTTCCAGATGGTGGATTTAAGATTTTAGATTATAATGAATATAATTATCATCGTGAGCTAATGAACTATCCAAAAGAAATTCAAATGATTATTAAAAGCGAATTATCAAGTTTGATAGAAATGAAGAAAAAAAATGAAGGACCTTTTACTAGAGGTGTAATAAAAAAATATTTTAAAATATATAGCAATTTGAAAAAGTGAAAGAAAAGAAGAATTTTAAACTTTTTTTTTCATATATTATAATGTAAGTAATATAAATGATAATAAATTTTTTAACAGTATAATGCATTTTTAAATAAAAAATCTCTAATTATTATCAAAAAAAGCAAAAAAATGAAAAAAAAGTCGAAATTTTAAAAAAAAGTGTTGACTTTATTAGGGGTATTTGATATATTACTTATGCACTTGAGAAAAGAACTATTAAAAGCCAAAAAAAGTGCAAAAAAAAATATAAAAAAAGTGTTGACAAAGCAAAGCAAAAATGTTATATTAATTTCACGCGATGCAAAAAAGCAACACGGAAATGATCTTTGAAAACTAAGTTAAAAAGTCAATTTTGAGTAGCTTAGATTAAACTTAAGAATTTAGATTTAAAGAGTAAATCTTTTTTATTGAGAGTTTGATCCTGGCTCAGGATGAACGCTGGCGGCATGCCTAAGACATGCAAGTCGAACGAGGTGGCCCATTGAAATTGGAGTGCTTGCACAAAGATGGATTTGGATTTTCCACCTAGTGGCAAACGGGTGAGTAACACGTGGGTTACCTACCTCTAAGCTGGGGATAACAGTTGGAAACGACTGATAATACCGAATGTGCTCTACGGAGTAAAGAAGCCCTTAAAGCTTCACTTAGAGATGGGCCTGCGGCGTATTAGTTAGTTGGTGGGGTAATGGCCTACCAAGACGACGATGCGTAGCCGAACTGAGAGGTTAATCGGCCACACTGGGACTGAGACACGGCCCAGACTCCTACGGGAGACAGCAGTTAGGAATATTCGTCAATGGGGGAAACCCTGAACGAGCAATGCCGCGTGAGTGATGAAGGCCCTATGGGTTGTAAAATTCTGTTGTTGAGAAAGAATTGTAAGATTAGGAAATGAATTTTACTTGACGGTACTCTTCAAGAAAGCCACGACTAACTACGTGCCAGCAGTCGCGGTAATACGTAGGTGGCGAGCGTTATCCGGATTTATTGGGCGTAAAGCGTGCGCAGGCGGTTTATTAAGTCTAAAATAAAAGCCCGAAGCTTAACTTCGGTTCGTTTTAGAAACTGGCAGGCTTGAGTATGGTAGAGGCAAACGG
>CAOVIS010000093.1:431-2919 GCA_948543905.1 uncultured Bacilli bacterium | reverse complement strand
AGACTCCTGCATAGTTATGCCATATAAGACATCGGCATACTCCATTGTTCTTTTTTTATGCGTAATTAAAATGAATTGACTGCTTTCTTTTTTCTCCTGCAAGTATTTGCCAAAAGTATCAACATTAGCTTCATCTAAAGCCGCTTCAACTTCATCTAATATACAAAAAGGACTAGGTTTAACATTTAAAATTGCAAATAACACTGCAATTGCTGTAAGCGTTTTTTCACCTCCTGATAATAAACCAATAGAATTAAGTTTCTTACCAGGAGGCTCCGCTACAATTTCTATTCCTGTTGTTAAAATATTTTCGGGATCAGTAAATTCTAAGGTTCCCCTTCCACCCTTAAAAAGCTTTCTAAATACTTCATTAAATTCTTTACTAATCTTTGTAAAAGTATCTTGGAATCGCTCAATCATTATTTTATCCATTTCCATAATAATATTATTAAGTTCTATACTTGACTCTTCTAAATCATTACTTTGCTTAACTAAAAAGTCATACCGAGTTTTAACTCTTTCATATTCACTTATAGAGCCAGTATTAACTTCTCCTAAATTATTAATTTCTTTTTTTAGAGTATCAACTTTAGTTCTAGCTACGTCTTGTGGCATCTCTAATTCATAGTTATTGCTTGCATATTCATAAGTAATTCCATAATTCTCAGATAATTCTAATAACAAATTATCTAGAGAAACATCATATTTTCCAAGTTTTATTTCTTTTTCTTTTAAATCATAATTAAGCTTATTATATTCTTGACTTACTTTGTGATATTTATTTTCTACTTCGTTAATTTCTATACTAAGTTCCGATTTTTGTTTTTTTAACTTTTCTAAAGATGCGTAGGTTAAATCTTTTTCCGCTTGTACTTCGCTAGTTTCTTCTAAAATACTTACAAGCTTTTTATCAAGTAAATTATTTCCAATTTCTTCATTACCTTTTATTTCCATTTCTTTTTTATTTATGGCATCTTCTAAATTCCTAATTTTATTAGTACGACTATTTAAAATTTCATTTAAATTAATAAGTTGTTTAGAAGCATCCTCTGCATCTTTTTCTTGAGATTTAAAATCACTATCAAATTCTTTGTATTCTCTATTTAAATTATCTACTTGCGTTTTCGCTATTTCTAGTTTTTCTTGCAGTTCTTTAAGACGCATTTTATCAGTTATGCCACTAGAAGAATTTTTATTAAAACCTCCAGTTATTGATCCTCCCGTATATAAAATTTCACCATCAAGAGACACTATACGATACCGATAATCTAAAATCTTTCCTACTTGATTTAAAGTATCAATATCTCTAACAACAATAACATTTCCTAATTGATTATCAATAATATTTTTATAAATTTCATCATAGTAAACTATATTAGATGCCACATTTAAAAAACCAGAAATGTGTTTGATCTTATTAATATCAATATCAGGAATACTCCTTGCTTTAATAATATTTAAAGGAAAAAAAGTTGCACGACCTAATCTATTTTCTTTTAAATAATTAATGCATTCCTTGCTAGTTTTCTCATCATCTACAACAATAAAACTAGCTGAGGCCCCAATTGCCGTTTCTATAGCAAGAGCATACATATCTTCCGTTTTTATTAAATTACCAATTGTATTATGAACCCCACTAAAACGCATATTATTTATAATACTTCTAACAGCACTAGGCATTTTAGCTCCTGATTCAATATTATCTTTTAATATTTCTATTTTATTTTCTAGAACTAAAATATTTTTATCGTATTCATTAATTTTTACAGCTATATTATTTTTTTTAACTTTACTTGTTATTACCTTATTATCAATTTCTTCTTTTTTAATTGAAATCTCTTTAATATCTGCAATTAAATCATTAAGTTTGGCTTTTTCAGTAGTCATTTCCTTTTTTAAATTTAATTGTTCTTCTTTTAATTTTAATAACTCATCCTCTAATTTTTCATGATCAGTATCATATTTTTTTCGTTCCAAAGTAACTAGTTTTTCTGCCTCTAAACTAGCTAAATGTTCAGTAAGTTTCATAAACTCATTATTTTTTAAAGTTATTTCTTCTTCTAATTTCGTATTATCAAGTTTTAATTTTTCTAAGATTGAATTATCTTTAGAAGTATTACTAGTTACTTTTGCAATCTGCTCTTCTAATAATTCTACTTCTAGCTTAATTTTTTTATAATCAGTATTAATATTTGTAATATCATAAGCAATTAAAGCTATTTCAATTTTCTTTAGTTCTTCATTTAAATTTAAAAACTTACTTGCTACTTCACTTTGTTTTTTTAAAGGCACAACACTTTTTTCAAGTTCATCTATAACAAGTTTTATACGAGCTAAATTTTCTTTTGTCTTATCAAGCTTTTTTAAACTAATTTCTTTTCTTTTTTTATACTTTAAAACTCCTGCAGCATCTTCAAATATAACTCTTCTACTTTCTGGTTTACTAGACAAAATATCATCTATTTTTCCTTGTGAAATTATATTAAAA
>CAOVIS010000093.1:0-421 GCA_948543905.1 uncultured Bacilli bacterium | reverse complement strand
CCCCCGTATCTAAAAAAAGATCAGTAATATCTTTAAGCCTTACTCTACTATTATTAATATAATATTCATTTTCCCCAGATTTATAGATAACTCTTTTAATTTCTATCTCTGTAAACTCACTATTTAAATAATGGTCACTATTATCAAATACTAAAGCAACATAAGCTCTATTTTGCTTTTCTCTAGTTTTAGAACCTGAAAAAATAACGTCAGTCATGGTATCAGAACCTCTAAGTGATTTAACTGACTGTTCCCCAAGCACCCAACGTACTGCATCTACTACATTACTTTTTCCAGAGCCATTAGGTCCAACTATTGCTGTAATTCCTTTTTTTATTTCTAAATCTATTTTATCTGCAAATGATTTAAAACCAAATGCTCGAATGTTTTTTAAATGCATGTAAATCTTCCTTTGCTTAAG
>CAOVIS010000092.1 GCA_948543905.1 uncultured Bacilli bacterium | reverse complement strand
CTTTCAGTAGAAGAGAGAGCTATAAAAGTTGCGACACTTACAAATATGTATAATAGAGAGCTAAAGAACTTGCAAAATAGAATTATTAATATGGCTGTGGCTAGTCCGGATAATTTATATTTAGTTGATATTGCTACTTCTATTAATATTTTGAATGATTTATTAAGAGAATATGCTTATATGCAAGCGATTGTAAAGAGTGGAATTAAAGTAATTGCTGGGGCAGATGCTGCTTTAAAAGTAAAAACTTTAAAGGATAATATTGAGATTAGAATATCTGAAATTAATGCAAGATTAACACTTGAAGAAATACAGAGAAGGCCTTAAATTGTTTGGCCTTTTTAAAATTTAAAAATTTATACTATATATATTGAAATTTTTATGTTATAATGAAATAAGTAAAAATAGGAAGTGATATTAGTGAATAATTATTTGATACCAGCTAATTCTAAAAAGTCGCAGCTGATTTTAGGATTTTTTACGGGTCTTGATTTGATTTTATTTGGAACAGGTGTAGGAGTTACTTTAATTTTACTCCTTATTATTCAAAGTGCCAAAATTGGAGTTATGATACTCATTTTATGTCCAGCATTAATAACAGGTTTTTTAGTTTTGCCAGTTCCACATTATCACAATGTTTTGCAATTTATTATTAATGTTTATACTTTTTATAGTGAGACTAGAAAATATGTTTGGAGAGGATGGTGCTTTAATGTCGAAGAAAAGTGAGTATGGTTATAGTGAAGCGTGGCTTCCTATTAGACAAATTTTAAATGGAATGATACAGCTTGATAGTGGTGAGTTTGTGACAGGAGTTAAAGTTCATCCAAGGAATATTTTTATATCTGATTCAGGACTTCAAAATGCAATTATTGGGAATTTGCGTAATTTTTATAATTCGATAAATTTTGAATTTTGGTTAATTATTGCAGATAGACCAGTAGATATTAGTATTTATTTGTCACAATTACAAATTTTATATAATAACAATAATAATAATCCAATTATTAATAAGCTTATCATGGAAGATATTAATAAGGCTAATATGTTTATGAGTGCGGAATATAACGTTGTAGATACAGAGTATTTTATATTATTTAAAGAAAAAAGGATGGAGTTAATCCAAAAGAAATTGCATACTTTGATTAGTGGTCTTGCAACTTCAGGACTTAATTCTAATCAAACTAGTAATGATGATTTAAGGATGATTTTAGATAACTTTTTAAATGGTGGTGCACATACTAATTTTGGGACGGTGATGAGTTAATGAGCGTTAAAAGTGAGATTGCCCCAAAAGGGATGGAATTTAAACCAACTGAATTTACTTTGGGTGGTAAGTATTGTACGATAATGACAATAATAAGTTATCCTAAAAGCATTTATATTGGTTATTTATCGGATATTACAAGTATTGGAGGAGTTAAAGTTTCAATTAAACATATTCCAATTGAATTTAGTACTTTACAAAAGATGTTAAATAAAGAGATTGCGGATTTAAAAATGCGTTATCAAAGTGAGAGAGATAAAACTATTCAAGAGCGAGTAAGACAAGATTATGAATCTTTAGAGCAGTTTATTTCAATGCTTGCGGCAACACAAGCACGAATCTTTGATTTTCAAATGCATGTCATGATTATGGCAGATAATAAAGAAGAATTGGAACTTAAGAAAATGCAAGTTCGAAGTTATTTGGATGCTCTTGGTATGCGAGGAATAAGTCTAATGTTTGAACAAGAAAAAGTTTTACAATCAATTATTCCAATATTTCCTAGTCAAGATGTGGAAAAAAGAATTGGGACACCTATTCCATCTATTACAGTGGCGGCTATGTATCCATTTGTTTTTGATAGTATTAAAGATCCTGGTAATTCAACACTTTTTGGAGTGGATTTCTCAGGTGGTGTAGTTTTATTTAATCAGTTTTTATATCAGATAAAAAAAGAACACAATCGTAATAATGCTAATATGATTTTGCTTGGTACTTCGGGTTCTGGTAAATCAACTGCGGCTAAATTACTTCTTAGAACTCATTTACGTAATGGATGCAAAGTGGTATGTATAGATCCTGAGGGAGAGCTTGAAGAAATGACTCGTAACTTAGGAGGGGATTTCCTTGACTTGGGTAAAGGTGGAGATTTCGGAATGATTAACCCACTGGAAGTAGTTGTTGATGCGGATGAAGAAGAAATTTCTCAAGGCTTAGGGTATACAATACTTACAAGAACATTACAACAATTAAAGGCTTTTATGAAATATTTATATCCGAATATTGAAGAAGATGTTCTCACTATGTTTAGTGAAATTGTACAAGATACTTATAAAAGATATAAAATAGATTTTGATACTGATTTTACAAATTTAGGTAGTGTTGATTTTCCGACTTTTGATGATGTTTACGCGACTATTAAAGGTAAAATATTATCTATGCCAGATGCGACAAGAGAGCGAGATGTAATTGAAAGATTGGAATTAAAGATAAGACCACTTACAAAAGAACTTAGATATTATTTTACAGGACATACTACTATTAAGTTTAATAGTGAGTATATTGTATTTAACATAAGGGAACTTATGAATAGTGATGAAAATATTAAAAATGCTTTATTCTTTAATATTTTAAAATATGCTTGGGGTTTATGTTTAGATAAAAATGTAAATACGGTAATTATGGTTGATGAAGCACACGTATTATTATCGAGCAGGAATGAGCTTGGTGCAGAATTCTTAGCTCAGATACAAAGGCGTTCACGGAAATATAATACGGGTACAATTATAATTACGCAACAACCAACAGATTTTGCGGCACCTAATATGATTATTCATGGTAAAGCTATTTTTGATAATGCATCTTATTATTTAGTTATGGGACTTAGAAAACAGGCAGTAGATGATTTAGCAAAATTAATTGATTTAAATGAGTCAGAA
>CAOVIS010000091.1 GCA_948543905.1 uncultured Bacilli bacterium | reverse complement strand
AAATCATACTAAATAGAATTAAAAATATCAATATTATTTTTATTATTAATGAAAATGATATATTTTCTGCATAAAATTTGAATTTTTAACATAAATGTTGTATACTTATAACCAGTTTAAATTTTAGGAGGTTTATAATGTTAAATACTATAGGCGTTACAGTTCGCTTTGGTAAAAGAGTATTATTCGAAGATGTTAATATTAAATTTGCTAAAGGAAATTGTTATGGAATTATTGGTGCTAATGGTGCTGGAAAATCTACTTTTTTAAAAGTTCTTTCTGGTGAATTAGAACCTAGTAAAGGTGAAGTTACATTAGACAAAGGTGAGCGTCTATCTGTTTTAAAACAAGACCACTTTGCATATGAAGATTTTAGGGTTCTTGATACTGTTATTATGGGTAATCATGAACTTTATAAGATAATGAAAGATAAAGATGAGCTTTATTCAAAGCCTGATTTTTCAGAAGAAGATGGTATGAAAGCTGCTAAGCTTGAAGAGCGTTTTGCTGAGCTTGATGGTTGGAACGCTGAGTCTGACGCAGCTACTCTTTTAAATGAATTAGGAATTGAAACTAGCTTACATGATAAATTAATGAAAGAAATTGACGCTAAAGACAAAGTTAAGGTTTTACTTGCACAAGCATTATTTGGCAATCCTGATGTATTATTACTTGACGAGCCTACTAATGACTTAGATATTAAAACTATTGACTGGCTTCAAGAATTTTTAATTAATTTTGATAATACTGTTTTAGTTGTATCTCACGATAGATATTTTTTAAATAAAGTTTGTACTCATATTGCTGATGTTGATTTTGGTAAAATTAAAGTTTATCCTGGAAACTATGATTTCTGGTATGAATCTAGCCAACTTGCATTAAAACAAATGAGAGAACAAAATAAGAAAAAAGAGGAGAAAATCAAGGAATTACAGGAATTTATTGCTAGATTTAGTGCTAATGCTTCTAAATCTAAACAAGCTACTTCTAGAAAAAAATCTCTTGAAAAAATTGAACTTGATGAAATTAAACCTTCTAACAGAAAATATCCCTATATTGATTTCAAACCAGATAGAGAACCTGGTAAAGAAATTTTAGAGGTTAAAAATATTTCTAAAACTCTTAATGGTGAAAAAGTTTTAGATAATATTTCTTTTACTGTTAAAAAAGATGATAAAATTGCAATTTTATCTGATAGTGAAATTGCTAAAACAACTTTATTCCAAATTATTGCTGGAGAATTAGAACCAGATTCTGGCGAAATATCTTTTGGTACTACTATTTCTCATGATTATTTTCCAAAAGATAATAATTACTTATTTGAAGATGATATGATTTTGGTGGACTGGCTTCGTCAGTATTCATGTGATCCTGATGAAACTTATGTTAGAAGCTTTTTAGGTAGAATGTTATTTTCTGGTGAAGAAGCTTTGAAAAATGTATCTGTTTTATCTGGTGGTGAAAAAGTTAGATGTGTTCTTTCTAAGCTTATGCTTTCTGGGGCTAATTTCTTAATTTTCGATGAACCTACTAACCATTTGGATATGGAAAGTATTACTGCTTTAAATGAGGGTATGACTAAATTTAAAGGTAATTTAATTTTTACTTCTCATGACCATCAATTAACTCAAACTGTTGCAAATAAAATTATTGATTTAAATAATAACAAAGTTGTTATTCGTGAATGCGAATATGATCAATATTTAGAAGAAATTAATAAATAATTTATAATATAGGCAAATATTGTTTGCCTATATTATTTTTATATGCATATGCATTAAAATAGGCAGGTTTATAAACCTGCCTGTATATGTTTTAAATTATATCAACATTTCTTTATCAACCTTACCAGCGAAAATGCTTGGTAAATATTCCATATCATAATCATTTTTCATTTGTGTAAAATCGTAATTTTCAAAATTCATTTTTTATTCTCCTTTTGTTTAGTTTTTCCAACGACATATATATTATACCACGATTTTGTTTTTATGTAAATCTTTGTTAACATTTTTTTACTAATTTGTAAATTTTTTCTAGACAAAATGGGACGCCGGGAAACAAACTTCGTTTCCCGGCGTTTTAATCATTGCATTTTTCGATCGGACAGTTCAGGAACTTTCTTTCTCGCTTTTCTGCATTTTCGCCATGCTTATCTGTTCTCCGTTCTTGCACACGATGTATACCTCTGCCGGATGTTCACTCATATATTTTAACATTTGATCAATAAATATATCAGTTCTTCCGTTAAGTGCCACCCTGTTCAAGAAATTGTCAAACGCGGAGTTGGAGCAGTATAAAGTGACATTATTGACAATAAGGGTTTGCCTTAGCCTCTCATATGCTTCCTTTTCGTGATCCATAAATGCTCCGTAGTAATATTCCTGCATCGGCTTTATTTCTTCGCCTTCGCAGCACATTACATGGCGTGGTTCTTTTTTTGGCTTCCGCCAATTTGTAAAAATACCAAACATGATGTTCTCCCTTCGTGCTAATGTTGTTATGTAACCTTTTTTATTATACTTTATTTACCGCTATTTGTAAACTTTTACATTTTTAACTATTAAAATAATTTCTTGACTTTTCATTATATAGGTATTATAATTTTATCGTTATCAAAATAAGGGCCATTAGCTCAGCTGGTAGAGCAGCAGACTCTTAATCTGAAGGTCCGGGGTTCGATCCCCCGATGGCTCACCAAAAAAGCAATGCTATAAAGCATTGCTTTTTTATTTGTCTTTCTTAAATATTTTAAATTTATTAATTTCTACTGCTGTTATTGGCATTAATATTACTATATATGGAATTATATAGCGTGACTTTGCTTCCCATAATATATGAAATGCAAATCCTCCTATGAAAATTGTTAATAAAAATATTATTTCTAAGGAAAGTTTTTTTCTATTTTGTATTATAATTATTAAACTACTTAATGTTATTATGAAGAATGTGACTTTTTGGTAGAATATTACTGGTTTTTCGCTTTTTTCTAATATCTCATTTTTTCCTATATTGTTGTTAAA
>CAOVIS010000090.1:2199-3050 GCA_948543905.1 uncultured Bacilli bacterium | reverse complement strand
GGGTAAAGAAGTTTATATGTTATCTAAAAAATATCAAAATAGTTTGAGCATTTAAGAACTGGTAAGAAAGTGTACAATAAAAGTAGAAAAGAATGTTTTTTTATAAGGAGTCTGTTTTTTATTGGTACTTCATATTAAGTTCTTTTATTATGTTAAAATTTGTCGAATTTTGATTAATTTTGAAAATTTGAGGATTGAATTATGTCTTAAATATGTGATTTTTGGTTTAAAAGTATAATAATTAGGTATTAAATGTAAAAATTGGATTTTTGGAACTAATAATTGACATTTAAGGTAATAAGTTTTACTTATAAGCTAAAATATGATATCTTGGGAATGCTTGGAGAAAAGTTACAGCAGGATTATATTAAAATTTTTTGGTTTTTCTCTTAGAATTAGGAGGGTTTTACAGGAGTTAATTTGTAATAGGTAGAAAGGTGAGGTGTAAGTTATGCAAGGTAAAGTTAAGTGGTTTAATAATGAAAAAGGATATGGTTTCATTACTTATCAAGACTTGGAAGATATCTTTGTTCATTATTCTAGCATTGTAAAAGATGGCTATAAAACTTTAAAAGAAGGTGCTTTGGTTAATTTTAAATTAATTGAAACTTCGAAGGGTTTACAGGCTGTAGATGTTTGCGAAAAAGAATTAACTACTATTTAAAAGGACTACTACTAGTAGTTTTTTTTAGTATTTTATGCTATAATGGATTTAAGAAAGTAAGGTGAATTTTATGGAATTAAATATAAGGGGTGATAAAATAGCTGTTACAAAAGCTATTAAAGATTATATAACAGATAAAATGAGTAGGTTAGAGAAGTATTTTGATAGTGAGAGTCGTATTGTGGCA
>CAOVIS010000090.1:0-2160 GCA_948543905.1 uncultured Bacilli bacterium | reverse complement strand
TACAAATAAATTTACGGTTAGAGCTGAAGAACATCACAAAGATTTGTATGCGGCGATTGATATAGTGGTTGATAAATTAGAAAGACAAATTAGAAAAAATAAAACGAAACTTAATAATAAATATAAAAATATTATTAAATTAGATATTAATACTGATTTTCAAGTTGAAGATGGAGAAGAAGAAGATTTAAAAATATTGAAGAGAAAAAATATTACTGGGAAACCAATGGATGAAGAAGAAGCAATTTTACAAATGGAACTTTTGAATCATGATTTCTTTGTTTTTAAAAATGTAGATGAAGAGTGCGTATCGGTAATTTATAAAAGACGTGATGGCAATTATGGAATTATTAATGTAAAGTAATGGCTTTTTAGTCATTTTTTTCTTGTAATTGATTACTAGATAATGATTTTAATAGGTTAGTGGGCAATTTGATTATAAAACTCATTGTAAAACTTGTTTAGTTTGTGTTATAATCTTATTTGTGAAAGGTGGATATAAATGGGATTTTTACGTAAATTATTTGATAGTGAATATAAAGAATTGAAAAAGTTTGAAAAGATTGCTGATCTAGTAGTCGCTATGGAAGAGGAAATAGAAAAATTAACTGATGATGAGTTAAAAGCAAAAACTGAGGAATTTAAGAACATGCTTAAAGAAGGAAAAGAGCTTGATGATTTAATTGTACCTGCTTTTGCAGTTGCTAGAGAAGCTGCATTTCGAGTTATTGGAGAGAAGCCTTATTATGTGCAAATTTTAGGTGGGCTTGCTATACATTTTGGTAATATTGCCGAGATGAAGACTGGTGAAGGTAAAACTTTAACTGAAACAATGCCAACTTATTTGAATGCTTTAACAGGACTTGGTGTGCATGTTGTAACTGCTAATGAATTCTTAGCAAAACGTGACTCAGAGTGGATGGGTAATATTTATCGCTTTTTAGGCCTTAGTGTAGGTCTTAATATGCGGGAATTATCTGCTAGAGAAAAACAAGAAGCATATAACTGTGATATACTATATTCAACTAATAATGAGATAGGATTTGATTATTTGAGAGATAATATGGTAGCTGAGGCAAATATGCGGGTACAAAGACCTCTTAACTTTTGTATTGTGGATGAAGTAGATTCAATATTAATAGATGAGGCTAGAACACCACTTATTATTTCTGGAGGAAGATTTAATTCTAATAACTTATATATAGATGCGGATAGGGCAGTTAAAAAGTTAAATGAAAATAATGATTATGTGGTTGATGCTAAGACGAAAAATGTTTCTTTAACAGAGGATGGAAGTAAAAAAGTTGAAAATATATTTAAATTAAAAAACTTGTATGATTTAGAAAATACGGCTTTGGTTCATCATTTAAATCAAGCTTTAAAAGCTAATTATGGCTTTAAAAAAGATGTTGATTATGTAGTGCAAAATGATGAAGTAATTATTGTTGATCAGTTTACTGGGCGGTTAATGGAAGGTAGACAATTTAGTGAAGGATTACATCAAGCTATTGAAGCTAAAGAAGGAGTTACAATTAATACTGAGACTAAGACAATGGCTACTATTACTTTCCAAAATTTATTTAGAATGTATAATAAGTTATCAGGTATGACGGGTACTGCTAAAACAGAAGAAGAAGAATTTAGAAGTATTTATAATATGTATGTTATTGAAATACCAACTAATAAGCCGGTTATTAGAGAAGATCTAGCTGATTTAGTTTATGCTAATCAAAGTGCTAAGTATAAGGCAATTGTAAATACGGTTAAAGAGATAAATGCAACAGGTAGACCAATACTTATTGGTACAATTAGCGTGGAAGCTAATGAGTATTTAAGTAAATTGCTTAGCAAAGCTGGTTTAAAACATGAAGTATTGAATGCAAAGAATCATGCGAGAGAAGCGGAAATTATTGCTCATGCTGGTGAAAAAGGAGCTATTACTTTAGCTACAAATATGGCTGGTCGTGGTACCGATATTAAACTTGGTGAAGGAGTTTTGGAACTTGGTGGTTTATGTGTAATAGGAACTGAACGTCATGAGTCTAGACGTATTGATAATCAGCTTAGAGGTAGAGCAGGCCGTCAAGGAGACCCTGGTATGAGTCAATTCTTTGTGTCTTTTGAAGATGATTTAATGCGAAGATTTGGTACTGATAGAAT
>CAOVIS010000089.1:2706-3150 GCA_948543905.1 uncultured Bacilli bacterium | reverse complement strand
TTTTATATTTTGTTAACCGCTCTAATTAGAAGAATATCAAGTATTATTTCGGAAACTAGTGGTGCCATGCTTGCACCTAAACCGCCCCATAAATAAATGAATAGTAAATTTAGGATAATGGTAACTATAACACTTATTTGGAAGCAAAAACTATATTGTTTATCATGACCGCTCCCTAATAAAATTTGAATGCCCCAAAAATTATTGTCAATAGAAAATAAAACCCAAATTCAGACGAATAGGCAGATCCAAAAGCAATTTGAACAATAAATTTTGAAAAAACACTCAACAGTAAAGTACAAATCAAAAAAAAGGCTAACATATATTTTCTTACTTTTAACACGAATTCTTTTCCTTCTAAAAAGGAATTATCCATTTTTTTACTTACTATTGGATATAAGACTTGGCTTATAGGTAACCACAATAATAGTAAAATATTAGGAA
>CAOVIS010000089.1:0-2643 GCA_948543905.1 uncultured Bacilli bacterium | reverse complement strand
GAAAGTTAAAAACGTTATTCCAATTGAACCAAAGACTTTACTTGTTAATTGAGTGGTAAAAATATACCATCCTGCCTTAAATTCATTTTTTATTTGGTTGAAATCTACTTTACACAGTTTTAACTTATATTTACATTTAACTATTATAATTCCGATCAAATTACTGATTATTGGTGATAAAGAATAAAGAAAGCAATAAAGTAGTACATCTTCATAACTTTTTACACCCATAAATATTAAAATAGTTGTAATTGTTCTTGCGAGAATATTAGCTATTGAAATATACTTCATATCTTGTAAACCTTGAAATAGCCAATCTACCTGTAAAAATATACCTATTAAAGTAAGCATCAACATCCAATAACTAAGTTTTTGAATTTTACTAGGTTGCCATATTTCTAGATAACAAATAGAAAACAAACAACAAGCAAATACTAATATAGCTTTTGAGTAAAAAACAGCGGAAAATAGTTTACCTATCTTCTTTGTATTCTTTCCGATAAGTGCAACTTCTCTTGTAGCCGACATTGAAAATCCATAATCTACAACTACTTGTAAATATCCCACCAAATTAAAGGAGGTAGAAAATATTCCATATTGAGAAGTTCCCAAAATTCTTGTTACATAAGGTAACGTTATTAATGGAATGATTGCATTAAAAAACTGTAAAAGATACATCCATAATCCATTTCCAACCGCTTTACTAGATATCATAGTTTTAATTTTTTGAATCATTCTTTCCTCCAAAAAATTAATCATTTAAGATATCTACAATCTGTTTAATCCGATTGCTCCAACTATTTTGCTCCAAAAAGGATATTCGTTCGAGATTAGAGTATTTTACTTCATCCGACTATAATAACTTTTCTAATTGCTTTTTATATTCTGTATAATCGCTATAAAAATACACAAATTTATCAAATCTATTAATTTCATTATACTTTATAGTTAAAATGTTTTTATTAAAGTTTATATACTCATAAAGTTTAACCGGATCAACCGACTCTATGATTTTATTAACCTTAAAAGGCATAATTAGAGCAGTACTATCTTTCACAGCTGAATACAACTTATTATGTTCAACCGTACCCATAAATTCCATTTTCAATAGGTCCATAAATATGGTATTCAATATTTTTAAAATCTTTCAAGCTTTCCAGAATAAGTTTAAAATCAAACCATGAACTAACTGTTCCAAAATAAGAAATAATCTTTTTCTTGTTTTTTTGTAGATTATACATTGATTCTTGACTAAGTATTTTTCCATTATAGCCATTCCTTACAAGTTTCAACTTATTACTAAAATCTTTACCATAGCGTTTTATCAAAACATTTTTTAAATTAACACTTGATACCAATGTCGCAGTAGCTTTCTTAATCAATTCTTTCTCATTACTTTGTATTAAAGAACTATCTGTATTGCTCTCTAACGCAACGTGATCGTCCATACAATCATAAATTATTTTCCCCTTATAATTTTTAGGTAAATATTCATAAAGAAGTGGTGATGTAATATATACTTTCTTTATATTTTTCTGTTTTAACTCATTCATCACTTTTTTCTCAAAAAATAATTTGTTAATATCTTTTACAAAAGGTAAATGCATAAGTTTATGAGGAATAGACTTTACTGGTATTAAAGTTACATTAGAAGACGGTTTATTAGTTTGAAAGCCTTTTTTATTATAAGAATATTTATAAATTATATTTACCTTATAATATTTAGAAAGTTCTTCAGCAATGAATTGTGGGCGCTGTTTAATCCAATTCCAATCAACATGTATTAAATAAAGAATTTGTTCCATATTATTATTTATTTAGCTCTCTTTCTAAAATATCAACTATTTTTTTGCTAGAATTTCCATCTCCATATGGATTAGCCGTTTGTGACATTATTTGATATTCTTTTTTATCTCTCAATAGTCTACTAAATTCACTATATATATCAACTTCATTTGTCCCCACTAACTTTAATGTTCCAGCCTTTACACCCTCAGGTCTTTCTGTAGTATCTCTCATTACTAAAACCGGCTTTCCTAACGCTGGTGCTTCTTCCTGGATTCCACCTGAATCAGTCAAAATTAAATAACTCTGATTCATAAAATTATGAAAGTCAAGCACATCTAAAGGTTCAATAATATGGATTCTATCATCGTCCCCTAAAATATTATTTGCTAATTTTCGTACCTTTGGATTCATATGAATAGGATAAATAGCTTTTACATCAGGATGTTCGTCCATTACTCTGCGAATTGCTTTAAACATATGAACCATCGGCTCTCCAAGATTTTCACGCCTATGAGCTGTAATTAATATCAAACGACTTCCCTTTGCCCATTCAAGCTCCTTATTTGAATATTCAGATGTTACTGTAGTTTTCAACGCATCTATTGCAGTATTTCCAGTTACAAATATATTTTTTGGATCTTTATTCTCTGCTATAAGATTATTTTTTGATGTTTCCGTAGGTGCAAAATCATACTTTGAAATAATACTAACAGCCTGTCGATTAAATTCCTCGGGATATGGGCTATAAATATTATGTGTTCTTAATCCAGCTTCCACATGTCCAACCGGAATTTGCTCATAAAAGCAAGCCAATGCAGTAGAGAATGTTGTACTAGTATCACCATGAACCAATAC
>CAOVIS010000088.1:1287-3326 GCA_948543905.1 uncultured Bacilli bacterium | reverse complement strand
CAGTAATAAATCTGAAGAGTGATACAAAGATGACAGGAAGTGGAAGTGCAAGTGATCCATACGTAGTAACGAACTAGAACATATGCATTTGTTTTCTTAGATAATGAGATAAATAGATAAGGCTCGAGTAATCAAATATAAGTAATGAAAGATACTTA
Organism: uncultured Bacilli bacterium; assembly: GCA_948543905.1. Next base: position 3,168 of record CAOVIS010000088.1, on the reverse strand, counting down.
AAACTCGAGCTTATACAATTGTATGATGCACTTTATAAGTGGCTATTTGCTGCTTTTTTCTTGGCTTTTTATTTGACTTAAACCTTATTTTAAGATACAATTAAGATGGTGATGGTATGAATATTTTAGTTATTCCTTCTTGGTATCCTATGGGTAGAGATAAACTTATGGGAATATACCATAAAGAGTTTTGTGAGGCTCTAGCCCTAAGAGATAATATTAAAGTTAATATGCTTTTTTTAGATAGGCAACCTTTAAGTAAGCCATTTAAGTATATGTTTATGAATAAAAAAGAAGTTATAAAAGAAAGCAATTATAATGTTTATGTAAGTAGAATACTTGACTTTAATAAGATAAATAAGAATCTAGCTCTTAAACATTATGTTACATCTTTAGAAAAAGCTTTTAAAGAGTATTTAAAAAATAATCCTAAACCTGATATAATTCAAGCCATGGTTTCAATTCCTGCTGGATATGGAGCATGTTTGTTAGGCAAAAAATATAATATTCCCGTAGTGGTTCAAGAACATGCTAGTTATTTCTTAGATTTCTTTAAAGGTGATTTAAAACCATTTGGAGAGTATGTTCTTAATAATTCTTATTTTACAACGGTTAGTTCTTTTATGGCTCATGAATTAGAAAATCTTAATGGTTATAAAGCTGATGTGTTACCTAATCAGGTAGATATTACGAAATTTAAATATCAGAAGAAAGATCATCAAGAATTAAGGTTAGTTATAGTTTCAGCTTTCCGCAAGGGTAAACATGTCGATCATGCGCTTGAAGCTTAAGAGTATTAGTTGATAACAAGAGATTAGATAATTTTGAACTTACTATTGTAGGTGAGGGAATGGATAACTATTATCTAGATAGATGTCATAGTCTAGATATGGACAAGTATGTAAAATTTGTCGGTAGAAAAACTAAAGATGAGGTAGCAAATATTATAAATAATAGTGATATTTTAATTATTACAAGTGAAAAGGAAACTTTTGGAATTCCGGGAATTGAAGCATTAGCCGCTGGAGTTCCTGTTATTTCTAGTAAATGTGGAGGCCCCGAAGAATATTTAAATGATAAATGTGGTAAATTATATGAAGTTGGAGATATCAAAGGTCTTGCAAGTGCCATAGAGTTAGTAGCTAAAAACTTAGATAAATATGATTTTCAAGTCTTGAGAAATGTAGCTATGCAATATAGCCAGGAAGAAGTCATTAATAAAGCATTAGAAATATATACTAAAGTAAGGAAATAACTTGAATCTCAGGGGTTTGTTTGTTATAATTTTAATGGTGATAAACATATGAGTATTGTATCTTATGCCTTAAAAGGAAGTTTAGGAAACTTTTTAAAAAAACTCGATAAAGTAGCAAGCGATACTGGTAAGAGCAAATTATCTTTATTTATGAAGTTTAGTAAATGCATGACATTTTATGGTTTTGGGTATAGTGATTACTTAAATTATGAACTATATAATAGAACAACTAAAGAGATTAAAGAATATGCATCAATTAAAGATCAGGATAAGTTCTATGAAATAGCAAGTCCTAGCGTATATAAGAAATTTTTTACCATAAAACCTGATTTTCTTAAGAATTTTGCTAAATATATTGATAGAGACTTTTTTTATCAAGGATCTTTAGATGAATTAAATAGATTTTTAGATAATAATGAATCCTTTATGATTAAGCCTGTTGATGGTTTAGGTGGTAGTGGAGTAGATAAATTATATACTAAAGATATAAGTGATAGATTAAAATTTTATGAAAAATTAAATAAAGAAAATTTATTTTTAGAAGGATTTGTTGTACAACATGAAAAGTTAAATAAATTTTGTGATACCTGTGTTAACACTCTTAGAATAATGACCTTTAATTATGG
>CAOVIS010000088.1:0-1277 GCA_948543905.1 uncultured Bacilli bacterium | reverse complement strand
AATCTAAAATATTATTTGCAGCATTAAGAGTTGGAAATGGCACTGCCTCTGTTGATAATTTTCATAAAGGTGGAATGGGCGTTTTAGTTGATTTAGAAACAGGAGAATTAATTGGAGATGCCATAGATAAAGCCCTAAATCATTATAAAGAGCATCCTAAGACTAAAGTGAAGTTTGCAGGCTTTAAAATTCCTAATTGGGAAATAGTAAAAAAAACTGTATTAGAAGCTTCTAAAGTTAATCAAAATATTCATGTGGTTGGTTGGGATGTTGCCATAACTTCCAAAGGTTGTACCTTTATTGAGGGTAATAGAAGGCCAGGTTTTGATTTAGTCCAAGTTTTATCAGAAAGAGGCCGTAAAGATATAATGCGAGATGTTTTTGCAAGTATTAATGAAAAAGAAGATAAAAATTATAAAATTTAAAAAATATTAGACAGAAGAATAATTTAAGGGTATAATCATATTAGAGGAGTAAAGTAGTAATGAATAATATTAAAGAATTTATAACTAAGAATAAAAAGATGGTTGGATTTATTATCGCGGGAGTAATAGTTATTACCTTAGCAGTTGGAATTATTATACTAATTCCTGATTCTAAAGCTAGTAAAACTGGATATACCCCAACTAAAAATGAATTTGGTAAAAGCCTAAATTTTTTTGAACGTAAAAAAGTTACAGATATGGAAAGCACTTTAATTGCGATGGGACGAGACTTTTATGAAAATCTCTATTATGAACAAATAGCCAAGACCGATGAAGATCGCGCTAAAGCAGCATCTAAATATCAAAATTTAGGGATTAAAATTAATGTTGACAATTTAAGTAGATATAAAAGTGACGTTAATAATGAAGCCTTAGATGCTATAATAAATCCTGCAACAGGAGAGACTTGCAATAAAGAAAACACTAAAGTAATAATTTATCCTAATGGTAATTTTGGGCGGACTGAATATGATATCAAAGTTGAGTTTGATTGTCCAAGCACTGTTAATACTGAAAATAATGCAGAGTAAGACTTGATATACAAATCAAGTTTTTTTAAAATAAAAGGTGAGATTTATGTTTAAAAAAATATTAATTATTGTTTTAATAAGTTGTGTGATGTTTTCTTTAGTGGGATGTAGTATCAAGAATGAAAAAGATAGCGATAAAAAATTAGATTATCCTACAGGAACAGAACTAGAGATAAGTGCTGCTGAAGACTTTAGAGAAGGTTTAGCGGCGGTTAAAGTTGGCAAAAGATGGGTTTTTGTTAATACTAAAGGTGAAGTAGTT
>CAOVIS010000087.1 GCA_948543905.1 uncultured Bacilli bacterium | reverse complement strand
GATTAATATTATAACCATATTCATTTAACAAGCCATATTTTAGATAATCCATTCTATTATCTGACTCACTATAAGCTTCGAAATAACCTTTATTATTCAATTTTCTTCACCCTTATTATTATGAGTGAAAATTAAATTTTTATGCAGGGTCTAGTGTTACATTTAAAGTTTTAGTCAAATCTATTTTATCTCCCGGTGGAATACTAAATTCGTTTACTACTCCCATATTACTAAAAGTATATTTAAGTCCTATCATATTGCAAAAACTAAGTACTTCATTAGTAGTCCATCCTTTTATATTTGGCATTACATAATCATTACTATCAGTAAGTAAAAACACTTTAGAACCTTTTAAAACCTCACTCTTAGCAAGAGGATATTGATTAATAATATAATTGCCATTTCCCAAAACTATAGGTTCTAAATTTTGGGCTTTAAGAGCCTCGCTAGTTAAATTAACATCACTACTAAGATAATTCTTTAAAGATATTACTTTACTATCATCAAGCTCTGAAGCAACACTTGTAATATTAGCATAATTAGCAATACTCTCAACTGCCTTTGTTACTACTTTAGCTAAAGAATTCGAATTATCAATTTGTTTTACTGAAGCATAAATAATATACTTAGGATTATCATAAGGAAAAACACCCGCAAAACTTCTAACATAATTACGATTACCAGTTAAATAGCCTCCTTTAGGGCTTGCTATTTGAGCTGTACCTGTTTTACCAGACATAACAACATTTTCTGGTTGCCAAGATTTACCAGTAAGTCCATGATAAACTACATCATACATTAACTTATTAATTTTTTTTATTGAATCACTTGAAACTTTTTGTCCTAATTCTTTTTTTCCACCTTGATAAGTTATATTACCATTTTGGTCAACAATTTTATCAACAATATATGGTTTAAGCATAACCCCATCATTAGTAAGAATACTTAAAGCTTGTAAATTTTGTATTGGTGTAGTTGTAATACCTTGTCCAAATGATGCACTAGCAAGTTCTGTTTCATATGTAAGTCTAATAATTCCAGACTCTTCCCCAGGAAGTTCAATTCCCGTTCTAGATCCAAAACCTAAAGATTCATAAAACTCCCGTAGTTTTGTACTACCTAGTTCTAATGCTAAATTACTAGCTGCCACATTAGATGAATAAACAAAACCAGTATCATAATTAATAGTTCCCCAACCTCTAGTATTAAAGTCATATATCGTCGCATCCGCAACCTTTTTAGAACCAGACATAAATGTATCTTCCCCATTATAAATACCCGCTTCCATCGCTGCAAGCCACGAAAATATTTTCATCGTTGATCCTGGTTCATAAGTATATCCAACTAAAGGATTAACATAATTAGTAAGTCCTTCCAGCGTATTAGGATTATAATTAGGTGAAGAAGTACTACCTACTATTGCTCCTGTTTTAGCATCCATAACTGAAAAAGTATACCATGTAAATTCATTTTCATCCTCAAGTACCCTTGTTGCTTCCTCTAAGATAAGCTGAATCTGAGAATCTAAAGTTAAATAAATATCATTACCACTAACTGGTTCTTTAACAATCGCATCACCCATTTGATAACCATAAGCATCTCTTTGATATTCCGTATAGCCATCTGTACCCTTTAAAATTTCATTATAATAAGATTCAATCCCCATCTCACCAACTATTTCGCCATTATCTTGAGTCTTAGCATAACCAATTATATAAGCCCCTGCTCGCGATTTTTTATAATATCTTTGATTACCTGCAATGAAATCTAACCCTGGTAAATTAAGAGCTTCTAGTTCTTTTTTCTTATTTTCCATAATTGAATTTCCCTTTATACCAAATTGTACCTGATAACCATTTAAATTAAGTTGGTTTAAAGCAAAATCATAATCAATGCCCAAAACTTCTTCTAAAGCTTTCGCTGTAGCTTCCTTATCGACTACATGTTTAGGGTATCTAGCATCAGTAGTTCTCTTTGGATTGATATATGCAATTAAGGTATAAGAATTAACATTTTGAGCTAAAATTTCGCCCTTAATATCATAAATATTCCCTCTTCCCGCATAAAGAGTTTTTTTCACAGTATTTCTGGTTTCTGCAAAAACCTTCAAGTCTTTTCCATCAACATCTGTAGAAATAGCAACATATAAAAGTTTTATAATTGCTCCCAAAAACGCTAAAAAAAAGATAAAGACAAAAAATTTACTAACTTTTACTCTTACATCTTTTCTTTTCATGCCATCCTCCTACTAGATTATTCTTGAATTGTTTTAATATTATTATTATTATACTCCAATCCTGAGGCAATTACAATATCTTGAATGTTATCTATTGAAGCTAATTCATCAATTTGCATACTAAGTGCTTCATTAGTATCTGTCTGTCTAGAGATTTTACTTTTGATGCGTTCAAGTTCAATATTGCTCTCACTTAATAGCGCTTTCGTATAAACCCAGGAAGCAGGCATAATTACAAATCCAAATAAAACAGTTAAAAAAATCATTAATTTTTCACCTTTCAAAAACTTTATTCTTTTAACTTTTTTTGTTCTCATATTTTCATATCCTCTCAACAATTCTTAATTTAGCACTCCTACTCCGACTATTTATCTTTATTTCTTCCTCACTCGGCGTAATTGGCTTTTTATTTATTAACTTAATTAAAGATCTATATTCTAAAGGTATTTCCCTATTCGGCAATCCTTTAAATACATTATTTACTTCACTATATTTTTTAAATATTTTTTTCACAATTCTATCCTCTAAAGAATGAAAAGTAATAACACAAATTCTACCCCCAACTTTAAGATGCTTAATAGCTATCGGTAATACTTCTTCAATAGCCTTTAATTCATCATTTACTTCAATTCTTATTGCTTGAAATATTACCCGTTCAGGATGGGTCTTGAAAAAATAATTAGCCCCAACACTATTTTTAATGATTTCTACTAATTCTAAAGTCCCAGTAATTTCTTTATTTTCACGATATTTAACAATACCTCTAGCAATTTTTGCACTCTCTTTTTCTTCACCATATTGGTAAAAAATATTTCTAAGCGCTTCTTCATTATAAGAATTAACTACATCTTTGGCACTAAACTTTTTGGTTTTATCCATCCGCATATCAAGAATACTATCACTCATAAAACTAAAACCACGAGTTACATCATCAATCTCTGGACTAGAAAGACCTAAATCAAATAAAAATCCATCAATCATTTTATCATGCAAATACTTTTCCATTTCCCTAAAATTAGCATGAATAATCTCAAAATTAGTACCAATCCCCCTGAGGACTTCTTGCGAATAAGAAATTGCTTCACTATCCGCATCAAAGGCGAAAAGATATCCCTTTTTTATTCTTTTCAAAATTTCACTTGCATGACCAGCATACCCTAGTGTGGCATCTACATATACTCCATCATCTTTAATATTTAGATACTCTAATACAGTATCTTTCATTACACTATA
>CAOVIS010000086.1:1754-3506 GCA_948543905.1 uncultured Bacilli bacterium | reverse complement strand
TTTATTACTAATGCGAGTAGCCTTGGTTATGATAAAAAAGTTGCCACTAGTATTTATGATTTAATTTTAAAATTTGCTAATTATGGCTTTAATAAAGCTCACTCTGTTGCTTATGCCCTAATCGGTTATCAAATGGCTTATTTAAAAACTAAAGCTTCCACTTATTTTATCGCTAATCTTCTTAATATGAGTATGGGTAGTATTATTAAAACTAAAGAATATATTATAGAAGCCAAGAAAAAAGGTATAAATATTTTAAAACCTGAGATTAATATTAGTGCTAATACTTATTTAATTAAAAATAATAGTCTTGTGCTCCCTTTAAAAAGTATCAAAAATCTAGGCGAATCAGCCTCTACATCAATTTTAGAAGAGCGCCAAAAAAATGGTAAATATAATGATTATTTGGATTTTATCTCAAGAGTTTATGGTAAAAGTGTCAACAAAAAAACTCTTATATCCTTAATAGATGCTGGTGTTTTAGATAGTTTTAAAATGACTAAAAAAACGATGATCGAAAACCTCGATATTGCTATAAATTATGCGGAGCTTGTAAAAGATTTAGATGCTTCCCTAATCATGGCTCCTAACATTACTGAAATACCCGAATATGAAGAAGATATTTTGCGAGACAAAGAATTAGAATCATACGGTTTTTATATAACTAATCATCCTGTAAGTAAATATACCGATAAAAGCATCGTTAAAATTATTGATGTTGCTAGTTTTTTTGATAAACATATAAAATCTGTTGTCTTAATTGAAAGAATTAAAACAGTGAAAACAAAAAAAGGTGATAATATGGCTTTTGTCACTGCCTCTGATGAAACAGGAAGTATTGATTTTGTAGCCTTTCCTTCCGCTTATTATATGCTTGCTAATTTAAAAAAAGGTGATATTATAAATGTTCAAGGCAAAGTTACTAAAAGATTTGACACTTATCAAATAAATATTGATTACCTAACTAAAATAAATATAGAAAGAAGTGATATTAATGGTTCTACCATATAATGAAGAAATTCTGAACACTACTATATTAAATGCTGAAAATTTTTATTGTGCTCCCAATTTTATTGGTTATTTAAATCCTAATGGTCAAGCTATAGATTATAGTAGACCTTTTGGAATGGGTGATCATGATTCTAATGATATTACTGACACATTTAAAGAATATATCTATTTAAAAGAAAGAAATCCTGAGATTTATGATGAATTTTATGATGAGAAAGAATATCTAGTAAGTGAAAAAGAAGATACTTTATATAAACGAAATATTTTAAAATCTTATACCAATTATCGCCAAGGAATAAACCAGAAATACGGACGCGGAAATGACCCTTATGGAAATTTAAAAGAAGATATATTAAAATTATTTTACAATTGCTACTGCAATGACTTATTTTCTCAAGGCTTTAATGCCAATAATACAATTATGAGTGAAATTGAATTTTATGAAAAAGTCTTCGCTCCTATTGCTGAGGCGCGAGATCGAATATATCCTAGGTATCCTGGTGAGCTGTTAGAAGACTATTATTATCGTATTCCCTCTTATTATAATTTTGAAATAGCTTATGAAAGATATAAAGATAAAAGAATTTTAGAAATATTAAAAGTGGTTATGGTAAAATATTTAGGATATCATTATGTTGCTAGAACTCCTAGAACAATTTATACATCATGCACCAATATATATGAAACGTTTTATAATTATTTCTTAAATGATTTTAATATAATAGGATTACCTAAAATGAT
>CAOVIS010000086.1:0-1744 GCA_948543905.1 uncultured Bacilli bacterium | reverse complement strand
CAAGAAAACTCACCAATATGAGAAGCTAGATTTTACAATGTTTCATGAAGTTCCTTTATCTGGCCGAGAATATCGTTTTCGAGAAGAAATTATTTCATTAAAAAGAGCAATGCCTCGAGAAAAAAGAATAAGTTATTATCGTTATTGACTAGCAGTAATTAATGGCTTATAATAAAAAATTGAAGAAATAAAATAGAAGTAGGTGGTACCCATGCATAATATAGAATCTTTTTTAAAAAGTATAAATTTTAATGATGATGCTAATCTTTTAGCGAGTGCTAAAATAGCTAAAGTAGTTTTAAATAAAAAGACTGAAACTTTTAATGTTTATTTAGAATTAAGTGAAGTTTTGCCCTATAATTTTGCTAATGCTTTATTAAATAAACCCTATCTTATTAATAATAAATATAAATGTAATATCTTTTTAAATTATCTTAATATAACTGATGAAGACATTATTAATTATTTAAATGAAATTATAAAAGAGCTAATTATATCTAAACCTTCTCTAGTAAGTCTTGAAGATAGTACTCCTCTAATTGATGATGACTTAATTATTTTTGAAGTAATCAGTGAAGTTGAAGTAGAAACTATCAAAAAAGAAGAATCTGGAATTCGTAAAATTTTAACTCATTTTGGTTTTAAAGATTATTTAATTACCACCAAATTAAATGAAGAAAAAAGAAAGATTATTGAGTCCGAATTAGAACAAGTGCAAGCCCCCATGAAGTTTGTAGAAAGTGTTCATGAACTAACTCCTGGCGATATAATTCTAGGTAAAGCTATTACTAAAGAAGCTCTAAGTATCAGCAATATAACTAACATTGGTAAAAATATTACAATTGAAGGATATATCGAATCTATTTCCTATCTAGAACGAGATAATATTAATATTATTACCATCTCTTTAAATGATAACACCAAAAGTATTATGGCTAAAATTTTTAAAAAAGATAAAGAAGAATATTTACCTCTAAAAAATGTTTTAAAAGAAGAATCTTGGTATCGCCTAAATGGTAATGTTGATTTTGATTCTTATTCTAAATGTCTTGCTCTTAGTGTAAGAAATCTGGAAGCTATAGAATCACGTGAAATTATTATTGCTCAAAATGAAAATCCTGATATTATTGTGGGAGAACACATCGAAGGCGAATTAACTAGAATTGAAAATATCGTAGGGGCTGTTGAAAACATCATTGTTGAAGCTTATGTTTTTGGCATGGATTTATTAGAAAAAGATACTATTAATATTATGACTCTAAAAATAAGTGATAATACTAATAGTATTTTAGCTAAAATATTTAAGAAAAATAAACGAGAATTTGGCCTTATTAAAAGTGCTTTAAAAGATGCCGCCAAAAAGAAAAAATGGTTTAGATTTGCGGGTTCCGTTGAATTTGATAACTATTCTCATGAAATGGTTTTTCAAATAGTTTCTTTAGAAAAAATAGCCTCTAAGGATGAAGTTATTAAAGATAATGCTGAGACTAAAAGAGTAGAACTTCATACCCATACCATGATGAGTATGATGGATGGCTTAATTGAAGCTAAGTCATTAGTTAATCATGCGTTATCTCTAGGCCATAAAGCTATTGCCGTCACAGATCATAATGCTCTGCAGTCTTATCCTGATTTATTTCATGTGGTATGTGATATTAATAAAGGGAAAGTTGGGGATGAGCGTTTTAAAGTTATTTATGGTACAGAACTTAATGTTGTAAATGATGATATTGATTTTATTCAT
>CAOVIS010000085.1:312-3512 GCA_948543905.1 uncultured Bacilli bacterium | reverse complement strand
CATTATTAATAGGAATAATCATAACTTTAATGGGTGCTATTTTAGGGGGTATTACTAAGCCTCTATCATCACCATGAACCATGATTAAAGCACCAATCATGCGGGTTGTCATTCCCCAACTAGTCTGATAAGGATTTACTAATTTATTTTCTTTATTTAAAAATGTAATATCAAAAGCTTTTGTAAAATTAGTACCAAAATAATGACTTGTACCATTTTGAAGTGCATATCCATTATACATCATTGCTTCCAAAGTATATGTACTTTCGGCCCCTGCAAACTTTTCTTTTTCAGTCTTTTTACCAACTATAACAGGAATAGCTAAATAATTCCTTTGAAAATCCTCATAAATATGTAACATTCTTAAAGTTTCTTTTTTGGCTTCGGTCGCACTTTCATGCATAGTATGGCCTTCTTGCCATAAAATCTCGCGACTTCTTAAAAAAGGTTTGGTAGTTTTTTCCCATCTAACTATGGTACACCACTGATTATAAAGCTTAGGTAAATCGCGATATGATTTAATTATTTTTTTATAATAATCACAAAATAATACTTCACTAGTAGGTCTTACACATAATCTTTCCTCTAATTTTTCATTGCCGCCATGAGTTACCCACGCAACTTCGGGAGCAAAACCTTCTACATGGTCTTTTTCAATATTTAATAGACTTTCAGGAATAAACATTGGCATTTGGACATTTTCATGACCAGTATTTTTAAACATTTTATCTAATGTTTGTTGCATAGTTTCCCAAATAGCATAACCATAGGGACAAATTATCATGCTTCCTTTAACACTAGAATAGTCTACTAAACCAGTTTTGACCACAATATCACTATACCATTTACCAAAATCAACATCGCGACTTGTTACTTCCTTAATTTCACTCACATTATTCCCCTTCTTTCACTTCAAAGTCAACTAATTCTTTATTTTCAGTTAAAATCTTATTTACTTTATCAGTCGCATTTTTTAGCTTTTCACTGCAATATTTAGCAAGTTTCATCGCTTCAGTATATTTATCAATAGCTGCGTCTAATTCCGTATTGCCAGCTTCTAAGTCTTTAACTATCACTTCTAATTCACTTAAAGCATCTTCAAAAGATTTTTCCATTTTATCTTTCTCCTATTCTTTTTTCTTCTTCATCTCCAAATATAAATCTATCTAAAATATTAGTTGGATAAAACCTACTGAATTTGTAATCAATTAATTTTTGTCTTATTTTCGATAATTCATACATAGCATAACTTAAGGCTTGTTTAATATTATATTCTTGGAGTGAGTCTTTTGGGGCTTGCTTTAATTCCTTTTTTAACTCTTTAATTATAGGTTTTAAAGCATTATAATCATTTTTTAATTTTTTTAATTCTATAGTAGTCATAATTACCTCGTAAGTGATAAGATATCAACTTCTTTATAAAATCTCTCATCAAAAGGTTTAGTTATTGCATATTTTACACAGCCATTATTTATCAAAACATCTCGAATATTAGCTAAAGTTTGAGCTAGGGCACTCATTCTTTCGATAGCATAAGCTGCTCCATCATAACCTACTATATTAAGATTATGATATTCTTTTTTTAGCTTACGATATTCCCTTTTGGCATTTAAATATTGTATTTTTAAAGCTAAAAGTTCTTCTTTTCTAAGAAATTCTTCACCTATATACATTTAATTACCTTCTTTCTTTTCTAAAGTACGTTTTGGGAAATGACTCTCTTCATATTCCTTATCTAAATGATCAGTGATAGTTCTATCTATTATACTTAAAGCATCTTTTCGAGCTACAACTAACTCTCTGATTTTAGCCTCTAAATCTAATATAGCTTGATCAAGTTCTTCATCTTTAGCATAGAGACTCTTTAACTCTTCTTCCTGACTCATACCTTCATCTCTAGTTTTAGCTAAAGCACTTTCTAGTTTAGTAATTTCTGCAATAACTTCTTCTTTAGTATGATTTTCTTTGACGCTTTTTTCATAGTGAACAGGTAAATCAAGAATCAGTTTTAGTGATACCATTATAGTAGCCGTTATTCCAGTTAAACCTATAATTGCCGGAATATTTCCTACCGCATTGATAAAATTTAAACTTATTAAAATTATTATGACTAATAATGCCAAACCTAAAGTAAATTTATTAAAAGGTTTAATATATTCGTTACGTTTTTGACATACTATTTCTTTATAATTTTCTAAAATATTTAATATTTCTTGATTTTTAGTTAATATTTGGCCAAGAGAATCTTCATCTTCCGTATTTTCTTCAAGTAGATTTTCTAATTCTACTATTTTAACTCCCATTTCTTTTTTCTTCTCTTTTAGCATTAATACTAGCAACGTACTCAGCAATCATTTCTTTATATTTATCCATCATTTTCAACCTCCATGACTTGGGCTTTTAGCTCCCCTTTGTGTAATCTAATATTTATTATATCATTCTTTTTTAGTTTCGCACTATCACTAATTAATTCATTATCTTTTTTAACTAGAGAATAACCTTTTTCAAGAATTCCTAAAGGATTTACTAGTTTTAAAGTATTTACTGTTAATTTATAAGCATGATCATTTTTTAAGATGATATTTTTTATATTACTATATAATACTTTTTCTGTAAAGACTAATTTATCTTTTTTAGGAGTAAATAAACTTAAAGGATTCTTTATTATATAAGAATTTTTAAGATTTTGTAAAACTAGACCTAAATTTTCTAACTTTTTAGTTATATTAGTATTTAAAGTATCAATATAATTATCTAGTTTCTGTTCTTTTATTTCATATAAAGATAAAGGATTTTTTAAAATATAAGAACTTGTTATCTTATTTAAAATTAAACTTTTTTTATGAATATTATTTTGGATAAACTCATTTAAACGAATTTCAAACTGTTTAATATTATTTAATATCTCCGTCATAGTTGGAACAGCCATTTCAGCGGCCCCTGTGGGAGTTGGAGCTCTAAGATCTGCAACAAAATCTGCAATCGTAAAATCTATTTCATGCCCAACCGCACTTATAATAGGTGTTTTAGCTTCAAATATAGCCCGTGCAACACTCTCTTCATTAAAAGCCCATAAATCTTCAATAGAACCCCCACCACGACCGATAATTAAAACGTCTAAGTCATAAAGCCCACTATCTGCTTCCTTTATATTGCGTACTATATCAGGAGCTGCATCTCGCCCTTGAACAAGAGAAGGA
>CAOVIS010000085.1:0-302 GCA_948543905.1 uncultured Bacilli bacterium | reverse complement strand
TTTCACAGATGGGGAATCTTCTTTTAATAGTAGAAATAATATCTTTAATAGCGGCCCCCGTAGAAGCAGTAATTATTCCTACTCTCTTAGGAATTTTAGGAATTGGCTTTTTATATTCTTCACTAAACAAGCCTTCTTTAGCAAGTTTAGCTTTTAATTTTTCAAATTCTAAATATAAATTTCCTAGACCATCCATTTCCATTTTATCCACATATATTTGATATGTCCCTTGGGCAGGATAACAAGAGATTCGGCCTTCAACTAAAACGTTCATGCCATCTTCTGGGGCAAAATTTATCGAA
>CAOVIS010000084.1 GCA_948543905.1 uncultured Bacilli bacterium | reverse complement strand
TTTTCTTAATGTGTATCTAACACATCTAATATGATTCTATCATAAAAATAGTTCTATGTCAAATAAATTTTAGCCAAAGCTTGAAGCATCCTCCATACTACTAAAAGTATTAAAATCATTATCGTTTGAAGTACTAATATCTGCTTGTAATTCTCCAGTTGGCACTCCTTCGGTAACATAATTATTTGCAACTCTCATACTATCATTTTGCACACTATTTTGCGTATTAACCCAACATCCACTTACATTACAGTTTGTACTATAAGGCATTGGATCAGGCATCTCTAACTTACATATCATTGGAATTTTAAATGCTGAACCAAACGCTACACAATTACCAGGTTGCAATACTTTTTGTTTCTCAATAACATCAGCACTAATATTAGGAAGCATTTCTTCAATATATTTAATATCTTTAGGATGGGTCATTTTAAATATCAAAAAATTTGAACATTGTGCAATAACTGTATCACTTATCTCAACTGGTCTTTGACTTATTATATCAAGCATAACTCCATATTTACGACCTTCTTTAGCAATTCGATCAAATATATTATAACCAAGTAAAAACGTATCTGTATCTTGTTGAATATATCTATGGGCTTCTTCCAAAAATAAATGAAAAGGAATACTAGCTCTCTTTTTTAAACTTTTAGCATAATCAAATAATAATTTGGAAATAATCTTAACAATAACTTTAGCAATAGCATCATCAATATCTTCTAAATTAATATTAACAATTTGGGCTCTACCATCATTATCTTTAATAAGCTCATTAATAAACTCTGTCGTACTTGCATACTTTTCTCCGTCAAAATAATTGTTAACAGGTCCTGTAATAATTGTATTAAGTCTAACTTGTAATATCATCGCTTCATTATACATTAACTGATTTCCTTGAAATCCTTCACTAATTAAAACAAATTCTAAAGCATCCGCAAGACCTCTTAAAGTATAATAACTATTCTCAGGTTCTTTAATTTCTACAATTGACTCATCAATATGTTTTAAAACATACTCCGTAATTAAAACTGATTCACCAAAGTTACCATTTGAATCAATTTCAAAGCATTCACTAAAACTTCTAGTATAGCCAAGACCTGGAATTACAGAATCAAAATTAAATTCTTTAGTATGACATACCTCGATTACTTTAAATATTTCATTTTTCTTATAACTAGTAGTCATATTACTAAACAAAATTGCAATTAAAGCTTTAGCAATTAAATGATTTTTATAATGAATTACTTCTTCACTATCACTTGCAAATATTTTAGCATATTTAATACTCCGCTCCAAAATAGGAAGCTGAGAATGAGTACTTGCCTGTAAAAGTAGAGCTACATCATCTAAGGTAAGTAAATTAACCGGAATTTTAAGTAAATAATCAGTTTCCTCTTGGGGATTAGTGGTAATAAATTTATATCGATAATTAGGATTTATCTTACTTAACGAGCCAAAAGCATTTTTATATTCCCCATAAGCATCAAAAAAGAACATATTAGCATTATAAGTAGTCATTTTAGGATTATTAAATATATTTTGGATAATTCTAGAAACACCACAAGATTTACCAGATCCAGAATTACCAAATATTGCTAAATGATTAGAAAATAAACTATTGATATCTGGACATATTTGAAATCCTTTATAAGTGGCACTGGTGCCTAAAACAAAACTTTTAGCACTTAAAGTTCCCACTAATTCCATTAATTCTTCACCGCTAATTATTCTGATTTTACTAGATAAAAGAGGTTTTCTAATTACACCATTCACATAACCATGATCAGTATATTCACCTAAAAAACGAATTTTTATTTCATCATCATTAAGTTCTATTACCTCGCCTAATATTCGCTGATCTTTATCTTCAAATACAACATGAATATTCATAAGATCAACAGTAATAGTACTACTGCTTTTATTCTCAACATGGGCTATATTATCACTAATATAAAGAATTTTTCCAAATATCACTTATATCAACACCTTTATTATATACAACTATTATAGCATGTTTAAAACACAAAAAAAAGAGGCAACTTCTATTTAATTAATTATTTAACCTCTTATTTAATATTTCTTTAGTTAAAACTGGGTTTGCCTTTCCCCTTGTTTCTTTCATCACTTGACCCACAAAATAATCAAAAAGATTGGTTCGACCATTTTTATAAGCCTCAATTTGCGTAGGATTATTAGTTAAAATAGTTTCAATAATGCTTTCTAATTCTTTAATATCATTAACCTGTGTATTATCATTATTTAGAAAGTCTTTAACTTCTTTTTTTAGAGTTACTACTTTATTAAATATCTCTTTTGCTTGTTTAGAACTGATAACACCAGATTCCACAACTTCTATTAAATCTCTAAGCCTAGTCGGAGTCATAAAAAGTTCATCTATAGTTATTTCTTCTTTATTTAACACTCCTAAAATAGTTGTATTTATCCAATTAGCCGCCGCTTTAGCATTAACTTTAAGTTTTAAACATTCTTCAAAGTAATCACTAATTTTCTTATCTTTAACTAAAACTCCCGCATCATAATTGCTAAGCCCATAATTATTTATATAATCATATTTTCGCTCTAAGGCAAGTCGTGGAATTTCTTTTTTTAAACTATCTAGCCACTCTTTAGTTATTTTAAACTTAGGAATATTTGGTTCTACAAAGTATTTATAATCAATTGCATCTTCTTTAAAACGCATTCTAATAGTTATTCCTTTATCTTCTATAAAACGTCTAGTCTCTTGGGTAACCTCATCATATCTACCCTCTTCTTTAAGTTTAGTTTGTCTTTTTATTTCATAATTTATAGTATCATATATGCCTTTTAGAGAATTAACTCCTTTAACTTCAACTTTAGTTCCAAAATTTTCTGCATCTTCATCCATAATGGAGACATTAACATCACATCGTATTTGCCCTCTTTTAGTATCCGCATCACTTATTCCTGTATAGCGATAAATCTCTATCATACGCCCAATAAACGCTAAAGCCTCATCTGCACTATGTAAGCAAGGTTCGGTTACAAGTTCTAAAAGAGGAACTCCACATCTATTATAATCAATAGTTGTTGTATCAAAATAATGATCTAAATTAGCTGTATCCTCTTCTAAATGGATATCATGTATTTTAACTGGAATCAATTTTTCATTAACTTCGATTTCAATCTCACCATTAATACCTACTGGTTCAGTCATTTGAGTTATTTGGTACCCTTTAGGTAAGTCTGGATAATAATAATTTTTACGATCAAAATACATATACTCAGGTTGCTTACATTTCAAAATCATACTAAGTTTTAAAGCATCACCTACACATTTTTTATTAACCACAGGTAAAGTGCCTGGTAAAGCCATATCAAGAGGTGCTACATTGGAATTAGGAATCTCATTATATTCATTAATACTTCCAGAAAATACTTTAGAATTACTTTTTAATTCACAGTGCATTTCAAGTCCTATAACAGCAATTTGTCCTTTATAAGGCATAAGATTCTCTAATTTATAAGCTAAATTAAGAACTAATTCATCCTGATATCTATTAGTAGTAATATTGACACCAACTGGTAAATCATTTATAAAACCATTAGGAATCGTAATTGAAGGAAACCCCCCAAAATTGCCAATTTGCAAATGATCTTCTAAAATTTTCTCCATTTCATCTTCTACTTTTTTATGATCATC
>CAOVIS010000083.1 GCA_948543905.1 uncultured Bacilli bacterium | reverse complement strand
AATTATTTAAACTACCTTCCAATCCCCTAAAGTAATAGCTTGTTCCATAATCATCAGGAGCACTATATATCCCTGTATCTGCACTAGAAGCTATATCTGTAAACGAAACTTTCTCATGCACATTTTTTGTATCTCCAACAATTATATCCAGATTACTTCTCTGGTCAAAATACAAGTAACATTTAGTTTTTTTAGTAATATCACTTATAGTTATTTTTAAATTAGTGTATGATATTTTTATATTCGTATCTTTATTTCCGTTAACTTCACAATAAGAATTATCATTTAACTCATAACCATTTGCTGGAATATAATCTATAGCATCATAATCGCCAACATCATTTTGAAGATATATAGCCACAATATTCATATCTGCAGATTTATAATTAATAATAATATTAAACATGAGAAAATTATAGTGGTGAACAAAGATGTACATAGATAAGTTAAAAAATTTGAGAGAACGAATAGGAATTACTCAACAAGAGTCTGCTGATTTATTAGGAATTGTAAAAAGTCAATATTGCATATATGAAAAAGAATATGCGACTATTCCTATAAAACATTTATTAACGTTATGTAATTATTATAAAGTATCTTTAGATTATATATTTTCTTTTACTGATAATAAAGAATATAAAGTAATTAATCCGGATGGTGATAAAAAAATATCAAGTTTGAGACTTAAAGATTTTCGCATATGCTAACTCAAACTAAATAGCAGATTTTTTAAATACTACTTTTTCAACTATTTCATCTTATGAAAGAGGGGTTAATATGATTTCTACTAGTTATCTTTATGCTATTTGTTTTAAATATAATATAAGTGCTGATTATCTTTTAGGAAGAACTAATAGTCCTGAAAATTTCCAATAAAAAATGAGTAGTATTCTACCCATAAGGATTTAGACGTCTAGCAATAACTCGTCTTTCTTTTTTATTATCTACTACTTTTTTAGTTATTTTACTATAGGAATTCTTACTAAAGGTCTCATACAATGAACATGCTTTATCAACTAAACAAATAATAATACTTTCTCTATATTTTGGTAAATTAAATGTTAAAGGAAACATATGCTTCTCAATTATATCCGCTTCTATATAATTAATTCCAAAATCTTTTCTGGCATTAAAAAGAGCAATTTTGGGATGAATTCTGCCATGTAATCCTTCTTTTTTGGTAGGCTTATATTTAGCATGCCAATCATATAAAAAATAATCGTGTAAAAGTGCGCCTCTAATTAATTCTTTTTCATGAAATTTTATTTTCAAAAACTTACATAATCTATAACTATAGTAAGAAACTGCAATTGAATGTAAAAGACAGCTTGTATTTCCATGTTGAATATATCTGTTCATTTTTAAAAATTTCTTTTTTTGCATAACCTCTTCTAAGTAACTTTTAAAAACTAAATCTTCTACTTCTCTATTCTTTAACTTCATAATCTGTTATCTCCCTAGATTAATTATATTATAAAATCTTAAAAATACCAACTACTTTTTACGATTTCTAGCCATTTCTTTCTTTTTATCTTTTTTAAAATGACAAAGCGCTGCTAAAACTGCGACATCAAATAATTTTTCTAATTTATTTACAAAGATAAAATTAATCGCAGATAGCCAATTATTTAAACCATAAATATATAAGTTATCAATTAATTTTAAATAATAACTAGCCTTTTTTTGATATAGTATAGCTTCTAATGCCTTATATAAATACTCGCCTTTTAAATTTCCTACCATAAAAGTTATTTTATTAAAATCATCTTCATCAATAATTATATTAATAAGTTCATCTGTAATGCAGGTATTAGTAGAACAAGCAAGAGTTAAAATAAGATCAATATTTTGTTCTTCTATTGCTCTTTTAGAGTATTTTGCTTGTTCATCACTACATAATTTAGGCATTAATTCTTTAATTGTTTTAAAATCGTTTAATAAAAGAATTTGTTCTACTAAATATTCATGATGATATACACTACTGGTTTCTAGAAATAAAATATATAAGTACTCACTTTTTAAAGGATTATTAGAAGTATACTTTAAAATACTGTGTAATACTAATGGATAAAATTCTTTATCTATTTTAGCTTCTTTTGCAAGCTCTAAAATTATTTCTTTAATATTATCTCTTTTAAATATTTTCTTTAAAAACTCTTTTTTTTCTTTAAGATTTACGATGTACTCAGCAATATAAATAGCCTTGCCTTCTAATATTTTTTCTTCAAGCTCTGGTGACTTATAAAGAGGTAAAGCACCTATATCTACCGTTAAATCATCTACTTCTCTATTCATTAAAAAATCTTTTAAAACAGAAGTATCTACTTCATCTTCCGCAGCTGCATTAACAGATTTTGCTATATCATAAATTAATTTAATATTATTATCTGCAATTAAAAGCTTCATAATATCATTAAAATAACTTACATATTCTATATTACTTAATTTATAAATTCTACCTTCCATATAGAAAATATAATCAAATATTTTATTTCTTTGAGCCTCATTTGCAGACTTAAGTAACATATTTAAAAGAGTCTTTTTATTGTTTCTTATAGCATAACTAACTAAAATATTAAACTCATTATCATTTAAATTTTTAGCTAATTCTTCATTTTGAAAAAGAAGCATACTAACTTTATTAAAATCTTCTAGTAATATCGCTGCTTTTAATTTTAATCCCATAAAATCACTCCTAACAAATTAAAAAAGCCCAATAAAAAAGACCTATATCAGGCCTATTTTGCGTTAAAAGCGTCTTTAGTATTATGATAATATTCGCAGGCACTAACTACCGATAAAATAGTTGCTATTATAATTAAAGCATAAGCTACATTTATGCCAATAAGTTCAAATGGTAAATTATAAAACATCATAAGACTCATACCAATTAACATACAAATAGTTTTTAATTTACCTAAAATGGAAGCCCCTACTACTTTGCCCTTTTTTCCACTTGCCATTTTAAATGAATCAACAAATATGTCGCGGGTAATAATAATAACGGGAATAGCAACACTTATAAAACCATCATAAGCAAGAATAATTAATATTCCATTAACTAAAACTTTATCAGCTATGGCATCCATAACTTTTCCAAAATCCGTCACTAAGTTTCTACTTCTAGCAATATAACCATCTAAGCAATCTGTAAGGGCCGCTATAACAAATAAAACACCCACAATTATATATTTTAAATCGATTACTATTCTCCCTGCAACTGTATATGTTGGAAAATTTATTCCTAAATTATACCATGGAATTACCAACATCACTAAAATTATAAAAGATAAAACTATCCTTCCCATTGTTATTTTATTAGGTAAATTCATTAAAATCCTTCTTTCTCTTTATTTATACTAAATTTATTTGTAATATAGCTATCCATCGTAATTTGCTTAACACTCCAAAATACTGCTAAAATTACTAATAATATAATAATTATATATATAATAACATATTGTCCTTTGCTATATTTTCGATTTTTTTTAGTATAAGGACTAGCGATAAGTCTTGAATCTTCTCTGGCGTCCTTCGTTACTTGCTTTTCAATCTCTTTTATTGGGATCCTTGAAGTATATTCAAACATATACTCATTAAATTCATCAATTAATTTATCACTATCAATTCCTAAATATTTAGCGTAATTAGTAAGATAATCTTTTAATGCATAAATATCTTTGAAACAACCTATCTTTCCCTCTTCAATATTTAAAAGATAATTTTCATCAATACTCAAATCG
>CAOVIS010000082.1 GCA_948543905.1 uncultured Bacilli bacterium | reverse complement strand
AAATACTTAGAACTCAGAAAAATAATGATTATCCAAAAGAATTAAAAAAAGAATTAATAGAACAAGTATTGGAAGGAAAAGACTCAACATTTAATATAGCAGTAAAAGCAGGTTTAACAACTAGAACTTTATTAATGCGATGGGTTCAAAAATATAAAGAAAACGGTTATAATATAGTTGAACGAAAGCGAGGAAGAAGTCCAACTATTATGAAAAAACCGAAAGAAATAAAAAATGAAGAAAACGAAAAAGAAATTATAAAAAAATTAAAGGAAGAAAATTTATATTTAAAGCAGAGCTAGAATACTCAAAAAAATTGAGAGCCGTTGTTCAAGCAAGGAAGAATCAACAACAGAAGAAAAAGTAAATGTTGTAAGTGAACTTCGGCTAAAATATAATTTAAAGATTCTTCTAAAAATATCAGGTGTAGCAAGATCAGTTTATTATTACAATTTATCTAAAAATGATAAAGATGATAAAAACAAAGAAATAATAAATAAAATAAAAGAAATATTTTTCTATCATAAACAAAGATATGGATATAGAAGAATAACTTTAGAATTAAAAAATCGAGGGTTTAAGGTCAATCATAAAAAAGTATATAGAATAATGGTTAAATTAGGATTAAAACCATTAAAAAGAAACAAAAGAAAATATTCTTCTTATAAAGGAACAGTAGGAAAAATAGCAGATAATATAATTGAAAGAAAATTTACAGCAGATAAACCAAACAAAAAGTGGTATACCGATGTAACGGAGTTTAATCTTAGAGGAGAAAAGATATATTTATCACCAATATTAGATGGATATAATGGCGAAATAATATCTTATAATATATCAAAATCACCTAATCTAAAACAA
The DNA here is from genome assembly GCA_948543905.1 of uncultured Bacilli bacterium. Next base: position 3,364 of record CAOVIS010000082.1, on the reverse strand, counting down.
ATAAATGATATGTTAGATAAAGCCTTTAAAGAAAATCAACATTTAGAAGGTTTAATATTACATTCGGACCAAGGATGGCAATATCAACATTATTCTTATCACCAAAGATTAAAAAATAAAGGAATAAAACAGAGTATGTCCAGAAAAGGAAATAGCATGGATAATGGGTTAATGGAAAATTTTTTTGGACTTCTTAAGACAGAAATGTTTTATGGCATTGAAGATAATTATAAAACTATAGATAATTTAATAAAAGCTATAAATAACTATATTTATTATTATAATTATGATAGAATAAAAGTGAAATTAAAAGGACTGTCTCCTGTAAATTACAGGTTACAATCCTTAGATATTTAGTCTAATTATATTGTCCAATTTTTGGGGTTCATAACAGGCTAAATGTCACTTTAAAAATAAACAATAAGTAGACATTAGATTGAGACCTAACGCTTACCTAATTTAATGATAACATATTTTTTAGATAGATGCAAGTTTTTGAAAGGAAGTTTTATTGTGAAAAGTAAAGCTGGAATATGGAATAAAAGTAAAAAGCTTAAGAGAATATTATGTAAGTTGAATAATTGCTTGATTATGCAAAATGATAAAGTTGCTTATTTATATAAGAATTTAAGAACTGGAGAAGTATTGTCTTTAAATGAAGATGTTATGTTTTATGCGGCTAGTATTATTAAGTTGTTGATGGCTTTTTATATTTATAAAAAAGCAGAGGATGATAGTAGGTTATTAGATTTGGAATTAGAAGTAATAGATAGTGATTTAAAGAGAGGTTCAGGCATTATTAGAGATAATAATAAAGGTGTTTATACAATTCGTGAGTTAGTTAAATTATCTATAAAAGAAAGTGATAATACAGCTTATATTAAGTTAGTTAATTATTTTGGAAGTGATGATTTAATTAGTTTTGGGTGTAGTTTAGGGGCAAGACATACTTTAGAAGGGAAAGATTTATTCGGATGTATAAATTGTAGTGATATGCTAATATATTTAGAAGCTTTATATAATTATTTTTTAAGTGCTACGACTCTGGCTTTAGAACTTAAAAGTTTTATGGTTAGTCCTAGTTATGAAATAATTGATATTAAAGTATTTTCAAATTATGAGTTTGTAAGGAAATATGGTAGTTTTGAAATTGCTTATCATGAAGTAGGGATTGTGTATAGTGAGAGTCCATTTATTGTGATAATTTTAACACAAAAGAATAAATTAGATGAAAAGGTTAAGAAAAAGTTTGTGAATAAAATAGCAAAAATAATATATAAGATTCATAATGCTATATAAAAAAGCCTATTTTAGAAATAAACTTTTAGTGTTTTGCATTTCAGTAGGTAGAGCTATGTCCATATATTCAAGAATAGTAGGAGCGACATTAGTTAAATCTCCACTTTTTTTTAGCTCAACATTTAAGTCAGTGATGATAAATGGAACTTTACTAGTTGTGTGAGTAGTTACCGGATTGCCAAATTCATCTAACATGATATCAGCATTACCATGGTCAGCTAGAATGAACATAGTATAGAAATTATCTTCTGCAACTTCAAATAACCTTTGAAGGCAAATATCAACCATGGTTACGGCTTTCATTGTAGCTTCTAGGTTTCCTGTGTGTCCAACCATATCAGGATTAGCAAGATTTACAAAAATGAAATCAAGGTCTTTTTCCATGGCACTTATGGCTTTTTTAGTAACACTGGAAGCACTCATTTCGGGAGTTAAATCATATGTTTCAACTTTGGGAGATGGAACTAATATTTTTTCACACTTATCTATTTTTCCGTTATACATACCATCGAAAAAGTAAGTTACATGGGCATATTTTTCTGTTTCGGCAATTCTTGCTTGACTTAAACCTAAACTGCTTAAATAACGACCTAAGGGATTGGTTACATTTATATCTTCTAAGAAATTAATGGTATTTATGTCACTATCAAGAGAAAAGAAACTGTAGGCTTGTAAGTGAGAAAATTTATATGTTTCAAATTCCGTAAAAGATTCATTAGTTAAAGCTCGCATTATTTGCTTGCCGCGATCACTTCGAAAATTCATCCATAAAACTATATCGCCATCTTTGATTGTATTTTCGGGGTTTATAATTAAGGGATATAAGAATTCATCAGTAAGATTTTTTTTGTAGAGAGATAAGATACCGTTAGTAGCACTACTGGATTTAATACCTATTCCTCTAGTTATAAGATCATAATATATTTTGGTACGGTCATAATTAGTATCACGATCCATTGCATAGTAACGGCCACATATACTGGTAATATCAGTATTGGAATCATCTTTAATTTTTTCTTCAAGTTCTTTTACAAAATTTAGAGCAGCATTTACCTTAGTATCTCGTCCATCAGTAATGAGATGAAAATGGATTTTTTTAGCGTTATTGTTTTTTAATAGGTCGTAGACACTTAAAAAGTGTTCCATGTTAGAATGAACTTTGCCGTCACTATAAAGACCAATAATATGAACATCTTTACTTTGAGTACTAGTAATAAAATCTTTAAAAGCAAGATTTTCAGTATTGATATTTTTTAAAAATTCACTTATTCTAGGTCCATGTTGATTAATTTTACGTCCAGCGCCAATAGTCATATGACCTATCTCGCTATTGCCAAATTCGCCAGAATTAAGGCCAACATATTCTTCTGAGGCGAAAAGAGTAGTGTGAGGATATGTACGCCATAGATTATCAAAGTTTTTAGTTTCGGCCATAAGAATAGCATTACCATATTCTTCTTCACGATAACCAAAGCCATCTAATACGACGGTTAATATTTTTTTCATAAAGTCACCTTTTCTTTTATTAGATAATAACATATTTTTATGCTAAATTCAATTTTTTACGAAAAAAAGGCTAGTAAGCCTTAAGATCTGATTAATTTTTTGTCAAAACGAAGTCTGTCAGCAATAGTAGCAATGAACTCAGAGTTTGTTGGTTTAGCTCGGTCAAAAGCAACACTATTGCCAAAAATTTCTTCCATTAAATCATAGTCGCCTCTAGACCAACTAACTTCGATAGCATGTCTTATTGCACGTTCAACTCGAGAGGCTGTGGTTGAATATCTAAGGGCTACTTCTGGGTATATTTCTTTTGTAATGCCACTATAATGATCATAGTGAGAATAGAATAAAAATACACTTTCTCTTATGTAGGTGTAACCTTTAATATGGCTTGGAATTCCTAACTGATGTAGTAATTTACTAATCGCTACATGAACTTCTTTATCTTCATCATTCATAACTTTGATTTTAAGAGCCATATCACTGCCAAGTTCAATTATTCTAGTTTCCAATGCTAACATACTGCATGGTCTTAGCATATAATAATCTACATTATATTTGT
>CAOVIS010000081.1 GCA_948543905.1 uncultured Bacilli bacterium | reverse complement strand
TATGAAGAAAACAAAATGAATAAACCAAAGTTTTTTAAATAAAATTGTTTACACATCTAAAATAAGAAATCAATTATTTACTATTTATGTCAATATTTTCTTGACAAAAAAGATTTACACTAACTAAACTTTTTGTTATAATTGTATACATAATAAGCGAGGTGTGTATTGTGGCAAAGTTAACACAAGAGACTATAAAATTATTAGATAGACTTTTTAATTTAAAAGGCGAAAACAATGTAATTATTGAAGAATTAGCCAAAAAAATAAAACGATATATTCCCTATTATGGAAATAATGGTGGGGTTACTTTTTCAGGGGGTGAGCCTATCCTTCAGGCAGATTTTATTATTCAAGTAGCTAAAATCTTAAAAAAAGATAACATTCATATTGCGATTGATACCGCAGGAGTGGGATTAGGTAATTATGCAGAAATATTAAAATATATAGATTTAATTATTTTAGATATTAAACATACTAATAAAGATGAATATTATAATTTAACTGGTGTTAAAATAGATAAATCTTTAGAATTTATAGATGCATTAAATAAAAGTGGCAAAAAAGTTTGGATAAGACAAGTTATGGTGCCAAGTATTCATGATAATAATAATTATTTAAAAGGATTATGCGAATTTTTAACTAAAATTAAAAATATTGAAAGAATTGATTTTCTTCCTTATCATAAATTAGGAGACGAAAAATATGAAAGATTAAATATTAATAATCCTTTTAAAGAGAAAAAAGCTATGGATAAAGATAAATGTGATAAATTATATCAAAAATTTATGATTTTATATGAAGAAAAATGTTCTTTTTAGAGAGCATTTTTTAATCTTTTAAACAAACCTATTGGAACTATTTTTTTATTATGTAACAATCTTATGGTAATTGCAAGTTTTCAGGTAATTTATTTCATAGTTTTGTGATAAAAATTAAAAAAATACTAGTTTTTTAGGATTTTAAACTAGCAATTTGGGTATTATAGTCTGAATTTTTACAAATATAAGAGCCACTTACGGCAATATCTAAAGTTGGTACTAATTTAATAGTATCAGCATTTAAACCACCATCCATTGAAATTAAGAAATTCTCATTATTATCTTTTCTTATTTTTTCGAGACTTTTTAATCTTGCACAAGAATCTTTAATAAATTCTTGGCCACCGGCACCTGGAGTAACACTCATAATTAAAACTAAATCAATAAAATCTAAAAATGGCACTAATTCTAAGATATCAGTATCTGGTTTAATAGCAAGACCCGCTTTAATGTTATATTTTTTTATTTCCTCAATAGTAGCGACAATATCTTTAGTAGCTTCTATATGAAAAGTAATATATTCGGGCTTCAACTGAGCTAAATCAGCAATATATTTAATAGGATCAAAAGTCATTAGGTGAATATCTAAAGGTTTTTCATGGCGTTTTAATAAAATTAAAACCTCAGATATAGTAAAGTTTTTATGAGGCACAAAACCACCATCCATTAAATCAACATGGATATAGTCGGCGGCACTAGCTTCAATTTTAGCAATGGTTTTTTCTTTACTATAATTACTAGATAAATATGAGACAGATATTTTCATAAATCACCTACTTACAAAATCACAATAATTATCATAACGTGATTTTAAAATTATATTTTTTTCGACTTTTCTTTTTATTTTACAATTAACTTCTTTTAAATGCATACAATCACGAAACTCACAGTTAGAATCTTGGAATTCTGGAAATGAGGCTTTTATTTCTTCTTTGGAATACTGATTTAATTCGAGTGAAGAAAATCCGGGAGTATCAGCAAAATAAATATTATCAACTTTATGAAATTCAATATGTCTAGTTGTGTGTCTTCCGCGGCCTAATGCTTCACTTATTTCCCCAACTTTTAAATTAAAACTAGCATCAAATTTATTTAATAAACTGGATTTACCGGCGCCAGTTTGACCAGTTAAAACTACATATTTATCTTTTAAATAGGTTTTTAATTCTTGAATATTGTTGTTGGTAAAGACTTTTATGCCAATATTTTCATAGTATTTACTTAATTTATTTAGTTCTTTTTGTTCTATAGAGGTTATTAAATCAAGTTTAGTAAAGCAAATAATTGGAGTTATGTTAGCAAGAATTATGCTAGATATCTCTTTATCAAGTAAGTTTAAGGATAAGCTAGGTTTTTTTAAACTAGTTACAATAAGAGCATAATCCACATTACTGATTGTAGGGCGCTCTAAAGCATTTTGACGTTTATGAATATTTAAAATATAGTTATTTGCTTCGTCGAAGTCGACTATATCCCCCACTAGAGGAGTAAGCTTCATATTTCGAAACTTACCTCTAGCTTTGCAAGGATATTCTTTATTATTGGTTAAAACGGTATAAGTATCACTAATATTTTTTACTATTCGACCTGTTAGCATAATCCGCCTTCACAAGGATCAGGAGTTGTTGTTGTAGCCCCTTCCTTAGCTATAGTTACCCTAAATTTTTGATTACCGGGTCTTATTTGATAACCAGCACTCGGATTCTGACCAATTACTGTACCAGCTGTCACATCACTTTCAACCTCATTTATTTCTAAATCAAGTTCATATTTAGTCGCAAACTCTTCAACATCTTCGAGTTTAAATTCACCAGTTGTAAAGTCTGGATATTCGCGAACAATGTCTGGTAAATAAAGTGTTATGTAAGATCCAACGCTTAATTTTTCACCAGGCTTTATTGATTGATCAACAATTTTATTTATCTCATAATTGGTTTCATCGTCTTCGACAACGCGCTTAGTATCACTTTTAACGATTAACCCCGCTGCAGTTAGTTTATCATAAATATCGCTATAATTAGCTCCTGTGTAATCTTCGATCGTAACTTGAGTATCTCCAAGAGATATTATAAGTGTAATTTCGGTACCTTTTTTTCTTTTAACCCCGATTTCTGGTTTTGTATTTAATACTTTATCTTTTTCAATAGTAGTAGATGATTTTTCTTCTCTCTTATCAGAGACTGTAAATCCTTTTTCTTGAAGTAATTCGATAGCTTCTGTGGAAGTTAAACCTGAGACATCCGGAATAATTTCTTGTTTATTGCCTCCAAACAAGAATATTAAAACAACAACTGAGGTAATTCCGACAATTAAACCTGTAAAAATAAAAGCCAATATTATTAATAATTTATTTTGTTTTTTCAAATCATCACCTGTTATTTTCTTTGCAATTACTTCTTCACCAGATTCTTTAACGGGAACAGAAGCTTTTTCTTTATCCTTTTTCACTATTTTCATAATTTTAGTATCATCAGTATCAACCTCAGAATATTTAAAACTAATAATTGGCTCCATACTCCTAGCATCATCTAAACATGTTTTTAAATCTTCATGCATTTCTCTGGCATCATTATAGCGATTTTTAGGATTTTTTGCTGTGGCTCTTTTAATAATATTAACAATACTATTAGGAACATTAGGTGCAAACTCTCGAATATCAGGAATAGACTCTTTTAAATGTTTTAATGCAATTTCAACAGCATTATCTCCTTTAAAAGGAAGAGAACCCGTAATTAATTCATACATAACAATTCCCATGGAATAGATATCACTTTGAAGAGTCGAACCTTGTCCACTTGCTTGTTCTGGTGGTAAGTAATGAACACTTCCCATTACTGAATTAGTTTGCGTAAGTTGTGTAGCATTCATAGCCATAGCAATTCCAAAATCTGTTATTTTTACTAAACCATTTTCTAAAATCATTATATTTTGAGGTTTAATATCACGATGAATTATATAAGAATCATGAGCAACACTCATACCATCGGTGATTTGCATCATTATATCAACTGCTTCACTTAAAGTTAATTTGCCTCTTTTCTTTAAAAGGCTTTTTAAGTGCTTACCTTCAATATATTCCATAACAATGTAGTATTCCCCGTTATCTTCACCTACATCATAGACCTCCACAATATTAGGATGTGCAAGACTACTTGCTGATAAAGCTTCTCTCTGAAAACGTCTTACAAATTTTTCATCATTTGACAAATCTCCTCTTAATATTTTGACAGCAACATTACGGTCTAAAATGGTATCATAAGCAAGATAAACATTAGCCATACCACCTTCGCCAACTGATTTTATTATTTGGTATCTATCACTAATCTTTTGCCCTTTCATTATCATTATTGGTCACTCCCTTCATTAATCATTAAATACGCTACAGAAACATTGTCTGTTCCTCCTCTAGCAT
>CAOVIS010000080.1 GCA_948543905.1 uncultured Bacilli bacterium | reverse complement strand
ATTCTTTTTTTAAAAAATCTAGAAAAAATAGAAATTCTTCATTTTCTCTGGTTAATGTTTTTGTCTCTAAGTCAATGGTTGTTTTATAATCGAGAAACTCAAATTCTAAAATCGACTTTAATTGGCTTTGATTTATTACTTGTTTTTCTTCTATTTTTAAATCATCTTTATAAAAGGATATGGTCATACGACACCTTCTTTTCTCGGAAATTATAACATAGGAAAGGAGAGTGTGCAACAAATAAAAAAAATGCTATTCTACGCTTCTCGTATTATTATTTTACTTTTGAATGATTTAATTTTTCCTTTTCTTATATTAATAATTTTATAGGTATTAACACTATTACTTAAAAAATGTAAATTGTTATTATATTTTTTGAATTATTTTACAAACTACAAATGGTGAAAACTTTATGAAAAAGTTACGTTTCTTATTTAAATCAATGGTATTTTTATTTATATCTTTTGTGATTGTTCTTGTTGGACTTTATACCTATGCCTATTTTAGTCCAAAATTAGAACTTACGAATATCGGTCAAATGTATATTTATGATAAGGATGGGGGATTAGTTTATCAAGGAAGTGGAAGTAGTGAATGGGTCAACCTTGAAAACATTAGTGAGCATGTTTTAGATGCGGTGATTAGTGTTGAAGATAAAAATTTTTATAAGCATCAGGGATTTGATTATTTAAGAATTGCGAAAGCAATGCTATTGAATATTAAAAATAAAAGAGTCGTACAGGGTGCTTCAACGATAAGTCAACAGTATATTAAAAATATGTATTTGGATTTTGATCAGACTTGGAAGAGGAAAGCGGAGGAAGCTTTTTTAACTTTAGAGCTTGAAGTTCATTATAGTAAGGATGAGATACTAGAAGGTTATTTAAATACAATCAATTTTGGAGCTGGAAATTATGGTATTTTAAATGCCAGTAAGTATTATTTTAATAAAGATACAAAAGATTTAAGTTTAGAAGAAGCGATCATGCTTGCAGGTATTCCTAAAAATCCATCGAAATATAATCCCGTTACGCATTATGATGAATGTATAAAGAGAGCAAAAGTTGTTGCTTTAACTATGCTTAATAACGAAAAAATCGATGAAGCTACTTATAATACTCTTTTTAAAGAGCCTATACCGATTTATGGGAAAAGAGATGTTAATAATTTACAAATGATTATGTATTACCAAGATGCGGTTTTAAAAGAGTTAGAATCTTTAAAAGGTATTCCTACCTCTCTTTTAGATTCAGGAAGTTTAAAAGTGTATACGAATTTGGATATGAAAGCACAAGAAAAGTTAGAAAAAGAAATTTTAGAAAATGTTAAGGATGAAAATATGCAAGTCGCTAGCGTTCTCATTGAACCAGAAAGTGGTAAAATTAGAGCTTTAGTTGGAGGAATGGATTACGCAAAAAGCCAGTATAATCGTGCCATAAGTTCTAAAAGACAGGTAGGAAGTACTATGAAACCTTTTTTGTACTATTCAGCTTTAGAAAATGGCCTTACAAGTTCTTCTACTTTTGTAAGTGAGCCTACTAATTTTGTGTTTTCTAACAATAAAATTTATAGTCCTTCAAATTATAACGATGTTTATGCCAATAAAGAAATTACCATGTCTGCAGCCTTAGCTTATTCTGATAATATTTATGCGGTGAAAACTCATTTATTTTTAGGAGAAAATACATTAGTGGAGACCACTAAAAAAATGGGAATTAAAGGAGAGGTTGTTGCTAATCCAAGTTTAGCTTTAGGAACAAGTGAACTTAATATGCTTGATTTTGCTAAAGGTTATACAACTTTAGCCAATGGTGGTTATCAACTTGATAATTACTTTATTACGAAGGTAGAAGATTTGCATGGAAATGTGTTATATGAACATAAGGACAATAAAAAAATGGTTCTTAATTATAATTACGTCTATATTCTGAATGAGATGTTAACGAATACAAGTAATAGTAAATTTTTAAGTTATACGTCTCCAACCGCTTTAAGTATTGCAAATAAGATGAGTCGGAAATACGCATTAAAAACAGGAACCACAAATACTGATTATTGGACAGTGGGTTATAATAAAGAGGCTCTTATGCTTATTTGGCTAGGTTATGATGATGCTAAAGAGGTGAATAGTGATTCAAGTAGGTGGAGTAAAACTATTTGGGTGAATACAATGGAAGATTATTTGTCTGATAAAGAGAGTAGTTGGTATGATAAACCACAAAATGTTGTAAGTGTTTTACAAGAACCCGTAAGTGGAGCCAAAGCTACTAATGGGCAAGCCGCTATGTTTTACTATGTTAAGGGAAGTGAAGGAGAAAGAATTCAAGTAGATAAAAAAGAAGAATAAAAAATATAGGATTTTATGCCTATATTTCAGATTGTTGACAAAGTGCTATTTATATAAAATATGTCTTGGATAAAATTTATTTCATTATTTTTATATTTATATAATATTGTTCTTCCAAATCCGCTTCTTCTATTTCAATATTAAAACCACTTAATTCTAAATCATTAATTGTATTTCTAACTGTATTAATTGCGGTTTTTAAATCTGTTCCTGCAATTTCTTCTTGCTTACTAGCATAATCTTGTTCTAATGTTATAACACTATCTAATGGATCAACTAAAGTTTCTTCAGGCATTGGAATGATTTCTTCAATATTGTTATTTGTCTCTTGTTTGGGTGGCTCCTCTACTATTGGCTCACTTTCTTCATTATGGAAAAAAATCGATTTAGCAGGAGCTGAAGAGGTGTTATTTTCGGATGGAAGTATAAAATCAGATACTTCATTCAAAGAAGCGCTTTCACTAAAAGTTTGTGGTTCATTAATAATAAAATTTGAAATATCGTTATTTGTTGATTCACTAGAGTTATCTTCATTAACTGAATTTATAATAAAATTGCTTACATTTAAATCTGAAGATGGATCAGGTGTTTGGGGGATAGAAGAATTGTTTATAGTAAATTGAGCTATATCGTCAGTAGGTGAAGAAGTGACATTTTCAATTGGGTTATTAAAATTAAAGTTACTTACTTCTAGTTCAGTATTTGGTGAGGATTCTAAAGGAATTGGATCAATAACAAATTGTGCTACATCTGAAGTAGGAGTTGTATTTGCTTCTAAATTAATAGGACTATTTTCGATCACAGTGTTCATAGACTCAAATGAAATTTCATTATTATTTTCTTCTAAATTTAACGGTTCCTCTACTTTAAAGCTACTAATATCCTTATTATTCTGTAATTCTGAAGTTGGATTAAATTCAAAATTGCTAACTGTTAAAGTATTATTCATTGTATTATCCTCACTTTTTTCTACATAATCGTCTAATATTTCAACTGGTGTTGCTAATGGCGTTGTCTCTTGATTAAATATATCTATTTTTTCTTCTTCAGCGGAAACATTCATATTAGCTTCTTCGTCTTCTAGAAAATTAAAAAATTTATTAGGCATTTTTTCAGGAGGTTCTGGTATGACAAAAGTGGTTTTGTGTTCTTCTTGTTTTCCACCTTCTGGAATTAAAAAACTAGCAACGTCATGTGGTTCACGTGTTCTATTAATATCTTCAGCATTATTCATAATGTTTTCAATATCTGGGTTGATGTTTACTAAAGGAATAATATCGTCTTCCATTACTTCTCCACTTTTTATTTTTTTCAATTCAATTTCTAAATCTCTAACATTTAGTCGTTCATTAATAATTTTCTGAAGCCATTTTTTCTGATCATCTTTAGTTAAAGATATTAAAGATCTAGCATGACGTTCAGATATCTGTTCATTAATTAATGCTTCTTGAACTTCTTCATCAAGTTCTAATAATTTTAATTTATCCGCAATGGCTATTTGAGAAACTCCCATTTTGCTTGAGAGTTGTTCTTGTGTCAAATATCCTCTATCTAAAAGATTTTTTAAAGATTTAGCTTCTTCGATCACTGAAAGATTCTTTCTTTGAATATTTTCTGAAAGAGCGACTTCAGCTGTTTGTTCTTCATTCATTTCTGATAAAATAACTGGAACCGTTTGGAGTCCTGCTTGCATCGCCGCTTTATAACGTCTTTCTCCCGCAATAATCTCATATTTGTCATTTTGTTTTCTTACAATTAGGGGTTGAATAATCCCAAATTGCTTGATAGATTCCGCAAGTTCGCTTAAACCTTCCTCTTCAAAATTTACTCTTGGTTGATAGCGATTTGGAATTATATCTTTTACTGATACTTCTAGGATGTTTTTATCCATATTCATACTTTTCAGCCCCTTTATCTTATTTCTAATATAACCTATTTAGAATTATTTTTCAATGT
>CAOVIS010000079.1:314-4340 GCA_948543905.1 uncultured Bacilli bacterium | reverse complement strand
GAATGTCCCAGCTATGTTACCCATACGAGGTGCTAACGTCCTGCTTTCACTACTTGCACTTGCATATTTTACGCTACTACAATTCCAACATTCATAGATATCTGTGTAAATTGAATAACCTACAATTCCGCCGGCAGAATTATTTATACTGTCTTTTATATAAAAGCTGATTTCACACGCACTATCGTTTTTATACAAGAAGCTACTTTCTGCGTATCCTACTATACCACCCACGTTTCCATAAGAAAATAGCTTTGCATAATTTGCACAATTACTGACTGAACTACTACTACCTTTTGAAGAACCAGCTATTCCTCCTAATGATGAGCCAGTAGAATAGCAATTTAAAAGCCCATAGACTTTACATGATAATATAGCACCAGTATTTTCACCAACTATACCACCAGCAAAGACGGATGTAGATGGTATGCCATTCACGAAGTTAACTGCACTTAAAAATAAATCTTTGATCACGACATTTTGAATAATTCCCTGATTGCTCGAAAACATCCCGCCCCAATTGTTAGTAGTATTATTTAACGCATGCGTTACTTTTATGTTCTGCAACTCATAATTCTGCCCTTCGTAAAAACCTGTAAACGTAAATCCCTGTATTGTATTAGAATTATTAAAATTAATATTTTCAGTCTGTTTAAACTTGGCAGCCGCACTAAACTTTAAAGTGCCTTACATTACTAATCAAAAATGGATTAGACGCATCACCATAATTATTCGCTGTCGGATTTGGATCATTCGCATATTTACTATGAATATACTCAGCATTAATATTAGTTTTATAAGGATCATCCGTTTTATTTGCACTATTAAATATTACTTTAGGATTAGTTGAATTTTCATTGAGAACGACTTTATTTAAAGTTAATTTAGCAGAGCCAACATAAGTATCAGATGATTTAAAACACTGGATAGTTTGCGTATCATTAAACATCATAGAAACATTATATTGTTGCACGCTTCCAATCTTAGGAAAATATTCAAGACTGTAATATACTTTTAAGTTATCGGAAATTTGTGTGGTTTTGTTTGCTCTTGAAGTAACTATCTGAAAATAAATATTGTCGGCATCATTTATAGACAAAATAGTGATTTGCCATTCTGGTACAATGTTAATAGTTAATGGAAAGCAATTAAAATCATCTGCTAAAAATAGAACTGTTTCTTCCAATCGAGTATCTATCGGAGCAATAATATCACGCCCTGATTTATAAAGATAATTGTTAGAAAGGACAACAACTGGATCAATTAGCTCATCATGTATCTTTAGTTGCACATTAGATAAACGTCCACCCCGTTCTACATAAGCTACATTATTCTTTACTTCCTCTCCATTAATAACCCATTTGAAAACTGAATCAATTTTATTAATCTCTAGTTTAACTTGTATATCTGCACTACTATTAATTAAACTCACAATAACTTTTTGATTAGACTTCAGATTAAGAGTATATGTTGTACTAAAACTGGAAGATAGAATAAATGCAGAATGTGAAATATCATGCAATGTATCATCATAAAATTGTAAATATGCTTGAGGCGATAATGTAAAGCTATAGTATCCAGCATCATTAGTTTGATATGAAAAATATCTCTTATTTGCGTTTACATAAATATTATTTGATGTTATCAAACTAGGTATATTTGATGAACAGCATATTTTAGATAACAAATTGCTATGTGAACTATTATATACTATAAAATAATATCTGGAACCTGCCTCTCCCAAAAATTGCTTTGATTTGGTAGAAGAATTAATATTTTCTATACTCTGAAAATCATTATTAAGTACAGCTTTTATATCCAAATTATTCGACTGAATTTCATAAATTCCATTATCAACAATATCTATTCCAAGTATATATTCCCCTTGCGGAGCTAAAATTTGATTATCTTCATTTAATGTTAAAAATATAGGAATAATATTTAATACATACGTTCCGTAAGCATCTTTATTGGCCTTAATCTTAATATCATAGTTTCCATTCTCTTCTAAAACAACTTTTGTATTACCTAAATTCTTATTTCCAGACCAAACCTCAACATCTAAATTTTTATCTGTGTTAAAACTATACTCACTTCCATAAATGGGATTAAAATTAAAGCGTTGTTCACTTTTTGGCAAAAAATATATTCCATTATCATTTAATGTTAAAGCCTTGAATTCGGGTACAGTAGCGGTGTAAGTGTCAAATTTAGTTGCGTTAAACTCTGCGACTCTATTCCCACCACTATAAATATCAAAAGCAATGGATTTAATAAGTCTCGCATCTTCAGAAATATTATCCAAGACGCAAACACCCTCAGCATAATGCGTTGAAGATACTAAGTAAGTCGAATAACAGGGCTTTATGTAAGACACCTTTGTTAATTGAGCCTGCGTAGCTAATTGCTCAGCACGATCTTTATGCGTATATATATTAGCCTCGTTATTATACTCCACTTCTACAGGCTTATGACTAATCAACCCCGTCGCATCGTCAATTAAGCTAATAACATTTTTAATTTCTTTTGCATAAGGTATATAATTTTCTACTGCACCATAACCGATTTCAACAAGAGTCTCTGTCCTCTCTTCTTCGGTTGTATTAACAACCGTCACGCCTTTAAAATTAAAGCGCGTTTGACTTATAATTGCACCATTATCTTTATATTTATCATACTGAAAATCACCTTGGTTTAGCGAATGCTCATTTAACACCATATACCCGAATCTGATATTCTTAATATGAAATGCTGAACTGATATTTGCACTTCTTACAACCGAATCGTAAGAACTGTCATAAACTCTGTTCCAATCCGTAGCGCTATAACTACTTTTAAAAACGGTAAAATAGCTTAATTGAAACACGGGTGAAATTCTTGTTATTATCTCTCTGTTTGAATTGTAATGACCTTCTTCTATATCAAAAAGTATGATATCACTTTTAAGAGAAGTATCATCAACATTTGCTAAATACGTATTTATATAGAATCCATACTCTTTGCCTATATAATGAGTTTGATTTATCTCGGTAAATAAGCTTTTGGGAATCAAATAAATAATAGGATCATCAATATATTTACCATTTATAGTATTATTCTTATCTTTATGGTTTTCTACGAAGTCATGAATTGTACCCTTATAACTAATATCGTTGACTCTATATTCAAAACTATCGCTATTGGTAAAAGCCTCCAATTGCTCTAGTTTGCAATCCTGAGTTTCAGCAAATACTGTTAAGTTATTACCGCCTATTAGTCCAAAATAAATGGCCAATACAATTATTGCAGTAGAAAAAATAGCTAGCAACAGACCTTTCTTTAAAGTTTTCATAAAAATCACCTCAAGTTTTTGTCCATATAATTATAGCATATTTAAACTAAAAAAGCAAAATATTTTTATTTCTTCACACTAGCTATTTAAGTCACATAACATATTCATAAGGAGAAATATATTATGAAAAAAATAATTTGCGCTGTATTTATATTGTTTGCACTTTTCATGACTTTTACAGGTTGTAATTCAGATAAAGAAACTTATACAGTAGAAAAAGTTATGATTGATGTTAATGGCGAATCAATATTACTTGAAATTAATAAAGACACATTAAAAGAATACCCTGGCGTTGGCAATGCTATAAATAGCATAGGCAACAAAATAGTTATTAAAGATAATGAATGCATATTTAATGGCGACGAAACCAAAAGTATGAAATCGATTATCGATTTTGATGATGAATTCGATGAATATTATATAAAATTTGCAGAGCTACCCCCAATTATAATAAAAGGCTCAAAAATTCTAGATAATGAAATATATATATACATTCCAGTCAATAAGACTCTTTCTTATTTGATTTATGAGAAAAATAAATAGATGTCAATAGTAAACTGTAACCAAGTTCATAATAAGTTATGTCATTAGCCATTAAATTACATTCTCTCAGTAAAGTTAATTACTTAGAATGCAACTACAACTTTCAAATACACTAAAAGAATTAATGCTACCTAATTCGAAATCACCGAATA
>CAOVIS010000079.1:0-304 GCA_948543905.1 uncultured Bacilli bacterium | reverse complement strand
TAAACAGAAAATAAATCTATCTTGCAATGCCAATGTTTCCTTTCTTCATTATAATTAAAAAACCAGCATAATTAAAAAACCCAACAAAAAAAGGGAGCTACGCAAACAACGTAGCTCCCTTTTATATTTAATGAATTTAGTTAGTTATTTTTTGATCGTCTCAGGTTGATCTGTATCTAAAATCTTATCATTCGCAGCATTGATTACTTTCTTGCAGTTGCTGCAAATATAGATACCCTGAGTTTCAACCAAATCAAGACCTTTATTCTCAGTTCCGCAATTCGGACATTTTTTATCAGTCATT
>CAOVIS010000078.1:3400-4373 GCA_948543905.1 uncultured Bacilli bacterium | reverse complement strand
CTCAACTTCCTAGTTAGAAGTTTTTTGTTTTTCGGCATTTTTATAAGAATTAATTAAGTTATTAGTGTAAATACCATATTGTTTATCTAATTCACTATCAATAACTTTAATTTCATATTTATCTTTGAAATACATAATAGCATCAGCAATTATAGAAATATTATCAGTTTTCTTTTTTTCAACTATTTTAGTTTTCATATCATCTTTAGCATCATCAAAAGATTTTTTATCACCTGTTTTAGTTTTTAGAATAACATGATATCCTTCTTCGGTTGTAATTACTTCTTTAGAATATTCGCCATCTTTTAGAGAACTTGCAGATTTTACTAATTCATCATATTGACTGTTAAAAGAACCTATATTAATTTCACCAAGATCGCCACCTTTATCTTTATTTGAGTCATCCATAGAGTACTCTTTAGCAAGCTTAGTAAATTCTTCAGTGATATCTTTATTATTATTTTTTGCTTCGTCAAGTTTTTTTATAATTTCTTTTGCTTTATCTTTGGCTTTCGTTTCTTCTTCTTTCTTTTTATCTTCAGTCATATCTTCAGTAGCATTTGAATCAATTAAAATATGAGAAATAGTCATATTGGGATAAACTTCTTTGTCATAATATTTTTGTAATTCTTCATCAGTAATATTATCACTTATATATTTATTAATTGCTTCATTCTGTAAATAATTTACATAAATATAACTTTGGTAAGCTTCAACTGTTTGAAAAGATAATCTAGTAGTATACATAGCATAAGATAAAATATCTTCGTCTTTTTCATAATTTGTTCTAAGCCCAGCGATTAGATTTTCAACATAACTTTTGGCTTCGTCGATTTTTCCTGGTACTTCAGTCTCGTACATATATTTATTCATCATAGTCATTAAAATATCAAGTCCATAGCTATTTTTAATTTCTTTATAAAGTTCATTAGCACTTATTTTATAATCATCTTTTAAAGTAACAACTGCCTCC
>CAOVIS010000078.1:2550-3390 GCA_948543905.1 uncultured Bacilli bacterium | reverse complement strand
TAATTTAGGAATTTTACCACATCCACATAGAGTTAAAGCACAAATCCCTAGTAAAAATAATTTTTTCTTCATGAATTCTTTCCTCCTAATAGAATAATTATAACAACATTGTATTTAAAATACAAGACTTTTCCAAATTTTTTATTTACCTAAATAAATGCCTAGCACCAATTGAAAAGTTTAACGTAATATATAAGTGAAAAGACAAATAAAGGAGGAATGATTTATGAATAATTGTGGTTGTGGAAATGGCCTTGGTGCGGCTATAATCCTAGTTCTATTTATCTTACTTATAATCATCGTAGGAGCATTCATTTAGTCTTTTTCTAGAAGTTTTTAAAAGGAGGTGTCCCATGAAGTGTTGTAAAGATAAAGGTGATAGTAATGTTTGCTGCAATAATAGTGGAGCTTTTAATAGTGCTTTCTTAATAATTGTCTTATATATATTATTAGCAATAATTTTAGGCGGAATACTATATTATTAAAGAGGAACAACCTCTTTTTTTTCTTTACTTTTTACTTTTTTTGGTTTATTATATGACAAGTGGTGATTTTCATGACATATGATTTGTTTTTAGAATTAGTAAGATTACAAAAAAAGAACAATATATCCGAAGAACTTTTAAGAAGAATACTTAGAAAAGCTCGAGAAAAAGGCGAAGAAAAAGAAACTTTTACTTTAAAAAGCATTTTTAGTGGGGGATATTGCAATCAGGTATTAGAACTATTTATAAATATTTATGAGGCTGGAGTATGTTCTATTAAAAAAATTGTAGAGTATGGACCTTATTTAGAGAAAGTATTAGAGGAT
The DNA here is from genome assembly GCA_948543905.1 of uncultured Bacilli bacterium. The sequence continues at coordinate 2,579 of CAOVIS010000078.1, read as the reverse complement.
AATCCTTTTATTGTTAGCGAAAATATTTC
>CAOVIS010000078.1:0-2496 GCA_948543905.1 uncultured Bacilli bacterium | reverse complement strand
TACTAGATTTAATGGTAATATAGAACTTCAAAAATACTATGCTAGTTATGATTTTTTATCTTTAGATTTAGAAGAAATTAAGTTAAAGAAAGATGTATATACAATGTTACATCGCTTAGATACAGAAGGGGATAATTTAGCTCTTGAATATTATAATGTTTATAACTATGCCAAAAGTATTTTGGAAGATGAACGGATAAAAATTGGTATTAGAAGATTATTTTTAACCCTTTTGGATGATCGGGAATTATTTTTAGATAATCATTATGGTATAGCTATATATAGTACTTTAAGAGATGTTTCTTATAATGCGGCTAAAGTAATTTATTTAATGCATAAAAACAAAAGAATTAGAAATAATCCATTATGTATTGAATTTATAGATGATGAAAATAATTTGAATCTTTTGCAATCAGCTTATTTAGTATTTAGCAGTGAAGCTTTAGAGACGCAAGATTTAAAGAATTTACTAGAGATAGAAAGTATTAAAAAAAGAAGAGAATATTTAGAAAGTTTAATGAGCAAATATTATAATAAAAAAGCTTCTAAACCAGAGAAAAAAGCTATTGCAAGAGTTATAAAAGAAGATTTTGAGTCTTATTTAGATGGAGATTTAAGTTTAAGTTCTTTTGAGTCCTCTGCTAGTCTATTGCGCAAAAAAGAGTTTAATAATTTAAGAATAGATTTTTAGGATGTGATATTTAATGAAATTTTTATATGAATTATCAGATGAAGAAGCTGATATTTATGAAAAGGCTCAAGAAGGAGAACTTGAAACTTTAGAAGAAAAAAAGACATATTTACAAATATTAAAAGCTTGTAAATGGGAAATAGTATCAGATATGCTTATAGAAAGGTATAGTAAAGCTCTTTTATTAAGTATTTTGCCGGGTAGTATTTTAGCAATAAAAGGCTTTTTATCTGCTTTTAATATAAGTAAGTTTGAATATTTTCTTACGTGTGCATCTGTTTTGGCTTTTGTAGCGACATTTGGAATCTGCTTTTATATAAAGAATAAAGAATATAAAAAAGAAATCCAAGAATTACAAATGGAATTAGAATTGGAAGATAAGAAAGAAGAAAAGAAGAAAACTTTAAATGATGATTTTATTTTAATGATTACTAAAGATATGAAAAGAGCGCAATCTGCGAGCTATGAAGGATATGAAAGAGAAGTTCAGGCATTAGCTACTCTTGCTAAAAAATATTTGAAAGCCAAGAAGGAGATAAAGGCAACTAGTGATTTAGAAGTGCTTGTAGATAATAATGAATTTATGAAGCTTTTGGTGGCTATTGAGACAGTAATTGATGAAAAAATAAAAATACATGAACAAGAAGTAATGAGTATTGATGCTTTGGTGGAGGCAATGGAAAAAAAGTTACTAGGACTATGAGCGATGAAGAATTAGCTTCTTATTTACATAATATGGATGTGGAGCTCACTTTAGGAAGAAAAGCTAAATTGAAATAATATAGAGGTGTTTATTGTGGAATTAAATAATAATGAAAAAAATGAATCTCGAGATTTGTCAGGGCATGAACAGAGGATGATTTATTTAGAGAATTTAAAAAAATTTAGATTTGATTATATTTTTGATAATTTGTCCCGAGAAAAAATGGAATTTTCTGCAAATATGATTATGATGGGATTTGGTTCTTTAATTGCTTTAGAAGATTTAAATATAGATAAGCCAATTGCCGCAGGTTGTTTTCTTTTGGCACTTTTAGAAGCTTATAAAGCATGGCGAGATAGCAAGGGAAAATATGATGCTGAAGTAAGACGACTAGAGATGGAAGAAACTTTATTAGAAGAGTATTATACTAATTTAAGTGATGATGTTAAATTAAAAAGAGATATTATATAGAGATAATTATTAAAACTATTAATATGTAAAATATAGAGGTATTAGTTATTAAGTACTTCTTTTTTTCTTTGTAAAAATAATGTAAATATTTAAAAAAAGACTTATAAGCGAACACTTTTGACTTTACAAAAATAGCTTGATTTGGTAAGATAATGGTAAGCAGTGGTACATTGTGGTAGAAAGTGGGGGATATAACATGTTCATGGGCGAGTATCATCATAATATTGACGATAAGAATAGATTAGTAATACCTGCTAGTTATCGGACAATTTTAGGTGAAGAGTTTATTGTAACTAGAGGATTAGAAAAATGCTTATATGTTTATACTGAGTCAGAGTGGCAAAGTATTGTAGAAAAATTAGCAAGTCTTCCTTTTACTAAAAAAGATGCTCGTGTATTTGTTAGATCATTTTTTTCTGCCGCTGCGAAGTGCAATCTTGATAGTCAAGGGCGCATTAATATTACTTCCCAACAGGTTAGTTACGCCGATATTCAAAAAGAGTGTGTAATAATCGGCGCTAATGACCGTCTTGAGATTTGGTCAAAGGAATCTTGGGAATCATTTAATTTAGAGTATAGTGATACTCTAGAGACAGTTGCAGAACATTTATTTAATGAGGTTTAAAAATGC
>CAOVIS010000077.1:2111-4377 GCA_948543905.1 uncultured Bacilli bacterium | reverse complement strand
CATATTATTAGGAGGCTTATTTATGGCTAGAAATGAAGACAATGCACGCTATCTCAAGATTGCACAAGATATCTGTGGAAAGATTCTTACTGGAGAATATCCAGAAGGAACAATGCTAAAAGGACGCTCAGTCTTAGGTGGATATTATGGAGTTTCACCTGAAACAATGCGCAAGGCCTTTGCTGTTTTAGAAAAAGAAAGAATTGTCCAAGTTAAAAGAGGTGTTGGTGTATATGTCGATTCTGTCTTAAGAGCACAACAGTTCTCAGAAAAATGGAGAGCTAAAACAAAAGTTGCTACAAAGTATAGAACTGTCAGTGATCTTTTAGCCCAAAAGAGCAAGTTAGAACAAGAACTCGCATATGCAATTAAAGATATGCGTGATGCGTTTATGTTCCAAACCAATGAATCCGTCCAATTCTCAGAAGTTGAGATTCCACAAGGTTCCTGGATTGATAATAAAACAATCGGTGATGTCTATTTCTGGAACTATACAGAAGCAACCATTGTTGCAGTCGTTGGTCCTAAAGGCACACAAACTTCACCTGGCCCAGATTATCCACTTCATGTAGGAGATAAATTGCTCTTTGTCGGTAAAGATGATTTAAGTTTTGAACGTGTTTTATCATTCTTAACTTACGGCGTATTAGACGAATCTGCTGAAGAAGAACAAACAGAAGAATAATTTGTAGTTTATTTATAATAACTATATCAAGCAACAGATGGTATATAAGTCTGTTGCTTTTATTATGTTTATTCATATGAAAATCCACCTTAACATAAAATAGTTGTTGAAAATAAATATAAAATCTTTATAATATACTTGTGCGGGAAATAGCGCAGCTTGGTAGCGCGCTTGGTTCGGGACCAAGAGGCCGTGGGTTCAAATCCCACTTTTCCGACCAGAAGAACATATGGCGGTTATGGTGAAGTGGCTAACACTCTTGGCTGTGAACCAAGCATTCGTGGGTTCGATTCCCACTAACCGCCCCATTATTATAGTAAAGCGTATTTGGTGTATTATAAAGAGATACATGGAATTTAAAGTTTATGTATAAAATTATTGTGCTTTACTATTAGCAATTTAAATCGCTATGAAATGTTTGATATAGTAAAAAGAAGTTTTTATCGACTAATATGACTAATAAATAGTGTTAAATACTTCTTTTGTTATTAAAAACATTTTTTGGAATTTGTTTTATTGAAAGGAGGGTTGATATGGCAAAAGTAAATTTATCTATTTATTTAATTAAAGAAGAAATAAAAGACTTTGATGATATTGTTGTTGAAAACTCAGGAAAATTGCAAGAGTATGATGACAATAGTATAGTTTACTTTAGTATGTCTTATGTAAAAGAACCTGATTGGCTAAATATTTTTTTCGGCATTAGCGATAACAGATTACAAACTGCTAATTCAAGAGCAGTATTTTTAAAAAGAATTAATGTTGATAATGAGAAAAAAAGAATATTTGCTATTTCGTTTGGGTATGGCAAAAATTTACTCAAGGATGATGTTTGTGAAGAACAGTTTGGACTAAAAATAGTATTAAATACAATAGAAAAAAATAGAATAAAAAGAATATCAAAAATAGATATTGGAAAAAACTATAAGCAAAGCCAAGAGCAAATGCCACGTGAAAGTGATATTAACGATTTTGGATTTGATATTGATAGAGATTTAATTAAGTATGTTACTGGTAAAAGTGAGGATGAAAAGTTTGGTAAATCCACTATTACAGGAGGGGATATATTTAATCTTGTAATAGATATGGATGTAAACAGAATTGATGATTTTTTGATTTATTGTTATAAGAAATATAATTTAGAAACATATAAAGTGAACTTTAAATGGCTTGATCATATTAAATATGTTAAAGATACAAACAAAATTGACCAATTAAATAAAATTGTTGTAGATTTACTAAATAAGAGGGACTTTACTCGTGTTTGGTTAGCAATACCAGAAATGATAGATTGGGGAAAGGTAAAATGCATTGATATTTCTAGGCAAAAAAAAGATGTAAAAGAATATATGGACATAGACAATAATGTATTTATTGATAGTTTTAAAAACTCAACCATACAAAACTTTGACCAAATTAAGAATAAACAAATTTTTGCTAGATCTAGTGATGATAATAGCATCATCGCTAAATGGAGTGCATCAAAGTGCATTGTTGGAAGCATTGAACATGATAATAAAGTATATGCAACAGACTATGTAAGGATAAGAAATTACATCATGGGATCAGGTAAAATTGAAC
>CAOVIS010000077.1:1872-2101 GCA_948543905.1 uncultured Bacilli bacterium | reverse complement strand
AAGGAAACCATTTATGAAAGACACAGGCACCGGTATGAAGTAAATAATGATTTTGTAGAAGAAACAAACAAATACTATGACTCCATTCCTCTTTCCAAAATGGAGTTTATTGATTGTCAAAAGAATATTACAGAAGATGTTTACAACAATGAACTTGTTAAAAGTATACCTGGCTCTCATCTTATTCATAAATATAAGATTCCTACTAGTGGCGGAAGTGGCAACAATA
>CAOVIS010000077.1:1134-1856 GCA_948543905.1 uncultured Bacilli bacterium | reverse complement strand
GTGATGTAGCAGTAAGAAAAACTTTAATTCATATTAAAAAGAATGGCGGATCATCTTATTTAAGTCATTTATTCAATCAGGCAGCAAATTCTTGCAGTGCTTTAAAGGATAATAACTTTAGAGCAAGGTTTAAGCAAGAATTAGTAAATAATGGCATTACTGATTTATTTAATGATTCTTTTAATGCTAGTGAATATACTATTATATTAGCTATAATTAATGACAATTGTGAAGATCGACCTCATATTCCTTTTTTTAGTAAACTTTCGATTAAGTATGCATATAAACATATAGTGGATTTGGGTTATAAATTTGAGTTAAAAAATATCAAAAAAATATAGCGTTATACTTAGTATCTAATTACACTTATTTATAAGCAAATTAAAAATAGATAAGGCCAAAATTAACAGTTTATGTGTAGTTTTAATGATAATAACAACATATATAGTTGAAAGAATCGTTAGAAAAAATAACATATACTATCATTATTTAGAGGTATATAAATCTTTTAATGATAGAGAAATAGGAAGCAAAAAAATAAAGACAGTGGATTAATGCTATATCGAATAAAAAGAGAGATGTTTATAATTCTTTCACATACAACAAAGTTACCAGAAGTACCAAAAAGAAATAGAGAAACAAAATATGTTCGATTAAAACTATTTTAAATCAAGATCTAAATAGTTATATGTAACTATTAGAAATTGCCAAAACATACAAAC
>CAOVIS010000077.1:0-1087 GCA_948543905.1 uncultured Bacilli bacterium | reverse complement strand
AAAGTAGAAATGCGAAATTATAGATTACTTGTGGAGTCAGATTTAACTATAGATAAGGATACAACTCTTATTGTTGGTCGTAATAATACCGCTAAAACGTCATTTCTACTATTTTTGTCGGGTATTTTAAATAATGAAAGTTTAAAATATGATGATTATCCTTTAAGTAAAAGAAAAGATTTAATAAATAGTTTAATTCAATTTTTAGCCAAAAAAGTTTCTTATGAATTGTTCTGTAAAAATTTAGCTAAGCCATCTATGAAATTTTATATTGATTATACGGAAGAAGATGAAGAGGATTATTTAAGCGGACTTTCGCCGTTTATAATTGACGTAGACGAAAGTGTTTCGCAAGCAATAATATTAGCTGAATATGATTTTGGTGAAATTTTTAAAGAAATCAAGATCCCTGAAGATGAAAGCGCATATGATGGAATTATTAATGCCATAAAGGATATTTTGTCTGAAAATTTCGGTAAGATTTTTTCGTTGTCGATAAAGGCAATAAATCCCTCAGATAAAAATGTGTTATTAGCTAAAAGCGTACAGGAATTAAGAACGTTATTTCCGCTTTTTTCTATTCGTGCTGAAAGAAATTTGGATGAATCGGGCGATAAAAAAAGATCTTCTTTACAATCAATTATTAATGATTATTTTTGTTTTGATGAAAATAATTTAGATAAAGACATTAAAGATAATGTATTACAATTAAGGCATATAGTAAATGAAGCGAATAATAATATACAAAAAAAGACGGATGATTTATTAAGTCAGTTAGTTAACAAAGCCGTAGGCTTCGGTTACCCAAATGCTGAAGAATTGCAGTTGGGGGTTACCGCTAAATTAGCAATACCAGAACAGATACAGAACAATAGTGAGTTGACATATCGCAATACTGATAATGACAGTTTGCCGAGTGAATATAACGGATTGGGATATAAAAATCTTATTAAAATTCAGTTTCAATTAGCGCAATTTGCAAGTCAGATTAAGCAATGCGGTATGGCATGTTTGCCACTTTTATTTATTGAGGAACCAGAATCACATATGCATCCGCAAATGCAACAAGTGTTTATATCATACTTAG
>CAOVIS010000076.1 GCA_948543905.1 uncultured Bacilli bacterium | reverse complement strand
ATTTTACTGCCTAATTCAAGTATTGCATTTATATCCTTTTTTTCTTCGGCACTTTTAAAGTAATAGGTAACAGTTATTTTTTCTTTAGCTTTAAGTAACATACTAAGTTTATCGCCATCTATTTTCTTTTCAAGTACTATTCCTGTAAAACTTTTCTCATCATCCCTATAAATAGATCTATATCTAATTACTTTTGTAAATAATATTACATAGATTATAATAAATGCTAAACTACATATTATAAATAATTTAGACTGTAATATAATCTTTAATCTTAGCATATAAAGCTTCTCCAATACCACTAACCTTCATGATATCCTGAATATTTTGAAATGGGGAATTTTTTCGATATTCAATAATAGCTTTAGCTTTCGATTCACCAATACCTGATAAAGTCAATAATTCTTTTTCATTAGCCGTATTAATATTAATAATTGTATTAGAGTTTTTGTCATTATTAGAGCTATTTTTTGTATCACTAGTAATAATACTAGATTTATTATCCACACACTCAGTTATTGTATAACTAGGAACACTGCAAATTTCCTCTACTTTAACATCATTTTTCTTTATTTCATCTTTAGTATAAACAAAGACTACCATTTCATCATTAATTTTCTTACTCAAATTAATGCCATTAGTATAAGCATTATTATTAAATCCTCCAGCTAATTTAATAACATCATTAACAATAGCCTTATCATCTACTTCATAAACTCCCGGTTTTTTAACAGCACCTTTAACATCCACAAAAACCTTAGAATTATTAATCTTATTTTCTTCTAAAGTCTTAACATTATCTTCAGATGTAATTGCAACTATATCATCACTAGGCATAATTTCATCTTCTTTGATATAAAACTTATAGACAATCAAAATAATGCAAAGAATTAAAAGAGCAAATGTTAGAAAATCTTTCCCATACTTTTTCACAAAAAATAAAATATTTTGCATAATGTCCTCCTTTCTAAAAGCATTTTAGCAAAATATTTTTAAAAATGCAAAAACCAAAACTATTAAATTATTAGAACAATTTTTAAAATCTGCTAGATAATTTTTAAAATTTGTCTCCAATTTTAAGGTTTTTTCATAAAATTAGTATTTTTTATCCTTTTTAAACAAAATTACAAACAAAAATAGGATACTTAAAAAACAAATAACCCCGATAGTTGGACCTAAATAAGCAGGCACTTCTTTTTTTGTCGAAATAAAATTTAACAAACTTCCCCTACTATCATCTGTACTAGCCACTATTTCTTCCATTTTATAAACATAAAAATAATAACTAATAGTATCAACATCATTAAAAACGGTTAAAACAACTATATTCTCTCCATTAGTTAAATAATCATTGCCAAATATTGAGACTTCCGCATTTGGAGCTAAATCATACTTAAAATCTAAAAAGTCTTGCTCTGTTCTAACTGTATAAATAGTGTTTAAACTATCAAAAGGAAGTGATATTTCACCATTTAATATTTGCAAATTCGTAATCATTTTACCACCTAAAATTAGTGTAAACAAAAAAGAATAGTTTATGCTATTCTATATTAACTTAATTAAAATTTCGTTCATAACATAAAGTTTTTTGGGATTAATATAAATTCTACCATCATTATATATTAAATCACCATTTTTAACTAAAGGCTTAATAGGAAATATGTTTTGCATATTTTCTTCATATTTATCAAAAAACTCTTGCAAACTTACTCCCTCTAATTTTCTAAGACCTAAAATAAGCTCATTTTCCATATTATCAACCTTACTCATTAAAGACTTAGAACTCACAAAATTACCTTTTAAATATTCTGTTAAACTTTTAGTATTTTCATATCTTATAGCTGCAACAAAACCTGAAGCCCCACATCCGAAACCATAATATTCCAAATTATTCCAATAAGTTAAATTATGCCTTGATTTATACCCTTTTTTAGCAAAATTAGAAACTTCATAATGCTCATATCCTGCTTTTTTTAATACTTTACAAATAGTATCATACATTTTAAAATCTCGTTCTTCCTCTATAGGTTTTATTTTGTTCAAGCCAACTAAGGTATTCTTCTCAATTATTAAACTATAAGTACTAATGTGTTCTGGCTTTAATTTTAATATTTGTTGCAAATCTTTTTCTGTTACCTTAACACTCTCATCTGGTATAGCATACATAATATCTAAATTAATATTTTTAAAGCCAATTCTTCTAGCACTATTTATCACCTCTTTAGCTTCTTTAAAGTTAGACTCTCGATGCATAAATTCTAATTTCATTTTATCAAAAGATTCAATACCTATACTTAACCGATTTATTCCAAAATCATACATTAATTTCAATTTTTCTTCATCTAAATCATTTATATTAGCTTCCATCGTAAATTCTAAGTCATGACTTCTCTTAAATTTTTTTAAAATGCTAAAAAGCCTTGTAAGATCTTTAATCGTAAGGCAACTAGGAGTCCCTCCCCCTATATAAATAGACTCTATTTCTTCACCCATATATAGATTATCAATTTCTATCTCTAAGTTTTTAAAATAAGGTTCTATCCATTCCTCATTATAAACAACTTTACAAAAATCACAGTAAGAACAAATACTATTACAAAAGGGAATATGAATATATACAGCTTTAATTTTATTCATTAATTATCATCCCCACTTAAAACAGCTAAAAATACTTCCCCTGGAATTTCTACAGAGCCAACCATTTTCATCCGTTTTTTACCTTCTTTTTGTTTCTCTAAAAGTTTTCTTTTCCGAGAAATATCACCACCATAACATTTAGCTAAGACATTCTTACGCATAGCACTAATAGTTTCCCTTGCAATAACTTTTGATCCCACGCTAGCTTGAATAGGAAGTTCAAACATCTGCCTTGGTATTAATTCTTTCAATTTTTTGACAATATTTCTTCCTCTACTATAAGCAAAATCTTTATGAACAATTACTGATAAAGCATCAACCACCGAACCATTAAGTAAAATATCCATTTTCACTAAGTTAGACTCTCGATACCCACATATCTCATAATCAAATGAAGCATAACCTTTAGTGTAACTCTTTAATTTATCAAAAAAATCATATACTATTTCTGATAAAGGTATCTCATAATGAATATTAACTCTAATCTCATCTATATATTCCATAGATTTATAGATACCTCTTTTATCTTGGCACAATTCCATAATCGGTCCAATATATTCACTAGGCACAATTATATTAGTATAAATAAAAGGTTCTTTAATATAAAGAGTAACTTGTCTATCTGGCATTTTATTTGGAGAATCAATACTTAAAACTTCACCATTAGTAAGTCCTACTTCATAAATTACACTAGGACTCGTCGCAATTATCCCAATATTAAATTCTCGCTCAATTCTTGTCATTATAACATCCATATGAAGTAGACCTAAAAATCCCGTCCGAAACCCAAAACCTAAAGCTTCAGATGTTTCCGCTTCAAATACTAAAGCCGCATCATTTAATTTAAGTTTATTTAAAGCTTCTTTTAGAGCTTCAAACTGGTTAGGTTCAACTGGAAACAGTCCCGAATAGACCATTGGCTTCATTGGTTGATATCCTTTTATAGCATCTCTTGCTGGATTGTTTACTAGAGTTATTGTATCTCCAACCTGAACTTTTTCAATATCTTTAATACTTGCGCAAACATAGCCAACTTCACCACTTGCAAGAGTATCTCGCTTAACCTCTCGGGGTGTACTGACTCCAAGTTCTACTATTTCAAATTCTGAATTTGTTGCCATCATTTTAATTTTATCTTTAACTCTTAAAATACCATCAACTACTTTTACAAGTGCAATAACACCACGATAAGCATCAAAACGACTATCAAAAATAAGAGCTCTTGCCTCACCATTTTTATTTATTTTAGGTGCTGGCACTCTTTTAATAATCTCTTCAATTAATTGTGGTACTCCTTCACCAGTTTTACCGCTACAAAGGACAATTTCATCGCTTTTAAAGCCAAAAACACTTTCCAATTCTTTTGTAACTCTTGGAATATCCGCATTAGGTAAATCAATCTTATTTATAACAGGAATTATTTTTAAATCATTATTTAGTGCTAAATATAAATTAGCAATCGTTTGGGCTTCTATGCCTTGAGCTGCATCTACAACTAAAATAGCTCCTTCACAAGCTGCTAAACTACGGGATACTTCATATGAAAAATCAACATGTCCCGGCGTATCTATTAAATTTAGTATGAAGTTCTACAGCATTTAATTTAATCGTAATCCCACGTTCTCGCTCTAAATCCATATTATCTAATATTTGATCTTTCATTTCTCTTTTATCTATTGCATTTGTATACTCGAGTATTCTATCAGCAAGCGTACTCTTACCATGATCAATATGCGCAATAATTGAAAAATTTCGGATATTATTCGAATTCATATATACCACCACCAATATTATAACCTAAAATAATCTAATATTAAAGTTATTT
>CAOVIS010000075.1:2507-4539 GCA_948543905.1 uncultured Bacilli bacterium | reverse complement strand
GAAACTGTAGAACTAGATTACGAAATTATAGAATTAGAAGCTATGACTTTATATGGCTATGGTATCAAAACCAATTATTATGAAATAAAAAAAGATGCGCCTAATTTATTTAAAAAAAACCGTGAGAACTATCCTGAACTTCCACACCCTGATTATGGTATGACTGTTTATGAAAGTCGCAAACTTAAAGATAATTATGAGTATTACATCTTATGGACTAAAAAATATCATGATTTTAAAGAAATAAAACTAGAAAAGTCCCGCTGGCTTAAATTCCATATTAGCTCTTATAAACCAGAAGAAATCCAAGCTATGGTTAAAAAATTTTATATTTCTTTTTTACCAACTTGCGATTATAGTCTTAAAAATATGCCTGAACTTGAATATTATCATGATGGTATAACAGAATTTTTAATTCCTATAAACTAACTAAAAATATCCTAAAATAGTTAGTTTTTTTATATCTTTTTATCTTATAATAAAACTACTTGGGGTGATTTAGGTGCATTATTATGAGATATTTATAAATAAAGATTCTAATTCTTGTGAAGATTGGGATAAAACTTTAAAAGAAATTCAAAATTTAATAGGTACTTATAGAAGATTTAAGATAATTATCGATTTAAGTTTTAATATTGTTAAATATTATTTAAAAGTATCCGGTAGTATGCCTCTAAGTCTTAAAAATTCTAATATCTTACTAAAAAAGAGTACTGAATTAATTAAACTAAATGCTAAATTTCACGGAATATATTTTAATTCTTGTAGTGATAATATTTTAAGTATATTTAATAAATTAAAAATAAAAGAAAAAGTTTTAAAGCAAATAATCCTAAACGTTTTTAATTATGAAAAAATGAATAGTATTAAATACAGTATCTCCATTTTTTATGAATATAATAATCTAATGTATAAGAAAAAGCTATTTTTTAGTATTCCTTCCAATATTTTAGCAATTGACTTTAGCAATAACAAAAGTTTTATGTATAAAGAAGTTCCAAAGTTTTTTAAGATTGATAAAATAGCACATTTATTAAATAATAGTAAAACTAATGCTTTATTTAAAATTGATTCTTTCCCTTATTTAGCAGATAATTTTTATTTAAAAACAAATAGTTATGATTTTAATAAACACTCTTTAGTAATAGGATCTAGTGGTACCGGTAAATCCAAATTTTTAGCTCTTTTAGTTAATAATATTCACAATATATCTAAAGACCATTATAAAGTAGTTATTATTGATCCTCATGATTCCTTAAAGGATGATTTTTCGATTAATAGTAAAAAAATAATAAACTTTATCGATAAAAAAGCTTCTTTATTTGATAGTAAAAAAGGTGAAATAAATGCAAGAGTAGAATCTATGCTTAGCTTATTTAGTGGTTTAATTGATAATTATAATGGTAAAGTTACTCGTGTTTTAAGATATGCTATCTATATTTTATTATGGAAAGGAAATTTTAATTTTATTAATTTGCGTAAACTATTATTAGATTTAGAGTATCGCAATATGCTTATAAATGAACTTAAAAGAGAAATTCCTGCCGCGGTATCATACTTTTTCTTAACTGATTTTAATGATATTAGAGCTACTTCTTATAATGAAGCCATTGCTCCCATTATCGCTTTTATTGATGAAATGCAAATGGTCCCTGTTTTTAGTGAAGAAACTCAAAACGAAAGCATTACAGATGTTATTAAGAATAACTTTTTAAGTATTTTTTCTCTTAATCGTTTAAAGCTTGGCGATAGTGTCACAAAAACAATCGCTGGAATTATTTTAGAACAATTATTTTTGCTAGCTATGGAAGGCACTTTAAAAGAAGAAATGATTATTATAATTGATGAAGTCGCTGTAATAGAAAATCCTATTTTAGAGCGCATGCTTGCTGAAGCCAGAAAATTTCGTGTAGCAATAATTTTAGCAGGTCAATATTTTAACCAAATAAGCCATAATTTACAAGAGGCAATTCTTGCTAATACTAGTAATTATTATATCTTTAGAGTATCTAATCTAGATGCTAATATTTTA
>CAOVIS010000075.1:0-2497 GCA_948543905.1 uncultured Bacilli bacterium | reverse complement strand
ATAAAAACTTACAAATAAAACTTGCCAATAGCGAAAAAGAAGAAGATAAAATAAATTTAATGACTAATCTAAACCGTCAAGAGTGCTTAGTTGGAATAAGTAAAAATGGTATTACTTATCCCATATTTAAAGCCAAAACCTTAGATTTTATTAAACCCAAACCTGCAAAAACTAATATTTTCCAAGAAACAAAAAAAGAAGAGATTATTAATAAAAAATTTAATTTTAAAATAGATAGTAATATTACCGTAAATGATATCATGAAAAGTAATAGTGCTAGTAGAAAAGAGGTATTATAATGGAAAAAGATTTTTTAGAAGTAGCTAGTACAGTATATCAAAATATTTTTAATAGGAAAAATCCCTACACAATAAATGAGTTAAAAGAAAAATTTGCCTTTGATATAAGGCTTCCTAAAATTGTGCGAGATTCGACAACTAATACAATAACTTATGCATCAAGCATAACTCCCACTAAATTTATTACTAATGATAATATGCATAAAATAAGTAGCGAAAAAGGGTGGATGCAGCCTAAAAAAGAAGTATCAAGTCTAAAAGAAATATTAAATATTTGGGATAATATAAATTATACTACAACGGAGCGAACTTATAATAGTGAAAATGTCTATGAAAGTGATCCAATATATAATTCTCGTAATGTTTTATGTTCTACTGATTGTGGGGAATGCTCTAATATTATGTTTTGTGATGGCGTTTATAAGTCTAGTTATGTCATTGCCTGTGAACGAAGTAATACCCTTAACTATTCTATTAGAGTATCTGACTCTAACACAGTAACTAACTCTTATAATGTTATCTGCTCTTCTAAAATAAGCAACTCCTTCTTTATTCAAGATTGTAGTAATTTATTTGAATGTATCTTCTGCAGTCATATCTCCAATAAAGAATACTGTATTGCTAACATGGAGTTTTCTAAAGATGAGTATTATTATTTAAAAGACGAGATAATAAAATGGATATTTAGTTAAGCTATTGTTGTCTAATAATTTCTATGTTATACTAACAACTAGGAGGGTTTTATATGAACCAAAATAATAGTCAAGAAATAACTTATGAACAATTTATAGCCGGAGCTTTACTAACGTTTTCGGTTATTGATAATCTTGATTTTAGCTTGTTAATTAAAGATTTCGAAACTAAAACAGGAATTAAATTAGATGAATCTTGGGAAATTGCTGATACTATAGGTAAATATCTAAAATATGAAGGAGGTACTATAAGTCTTAATGATATTACTTTATTTCACCATATCGATAGTGAAAATTGTTCTTTAAGAGAATTACTAAAAAAAGTCGCAGGACCTTTTATCTGTACTTATTTTGATAATTTAAATTTAGATGCTTATGATAAAACCAAAAACTCTGAAGCTATTAAAAATAACATCTTAGAAAATGTTAATGTTTTATTAATTTCAGAAGAGGAAGAAGAGTATGAAGCTTTAAAAAAGTATGGATTCGCCAATGTAGATTATTTTAAATCACTTATAATAGCTAACGATTACTTTACCAAATTCCCTAATTATCTTCATAAATATCATGTAATCATAACTGGTGAATCAAGCATTCGCTATTGTTGCTTTGGCGAATATGTTCCTTTAGAAAGTACTATTAGAGAATTAGAATTTGAAAATAAAGTAGTAACTACCTGTTTTTCTGAGGATTATAATACCAATCAAAAAATTATCTATTTAGCAGATCCTAAAAATAATAAACATTATGATGTAAAAGCAGATACTTATGAAACGCTTATAGATGAATTACTAAAAAATCTTATTATTAATGAAACCTTAACAACTGCTAAAGTATTAAGTAATATTCCACCATATAAAGAATATGTAAATCCTAATCTTATTCCATTACCTAAAACTAAAAAAGATTTGAAGATTTTATATTTATCTTGTGTAAATGTAAATAAATATGCTCCTGTTGTTGCAAAGAATCTAGGGTTAAACATTACTTTTATGGAAGATAACAATAATACTTTAGGTAAAATTAAAGACAAATTAGGTGATTATGATATTATAATTGCTTCAAGAATTTATTCTGGTAGTATTCTTCGCATGTTTATTGAAAGTACAGAACAATGTAAAAGTACTGGTCGCCGTCTTGTTATGTTAGCTACATATGAAGATGATAGTATATCTAATCTTAGTGTAGATGATGAGTGGATTGATAGTATAGGCTGTGATATTGAATTAAAGTATCTTTTTGCCGGACCAATATCCACTAGCCATGAAACTAGTACAACTGATTTTAAAGTTTTAATAAAGCCAGAAGATTTTATTTCTGAAACAGAATATCGCAGTTTTTATGAAGAAAAAGTTGCTGTCCTAACAAGTGTCATTAGAAGTATTACAACCATATATAATGATAATTTAATTAGTATGTCTATTCCTAATATTACTGATTTAGAACCTAAGCATCCTGAGGATTTTACTAAAGAATATGAGGCAGAATATCAAAAACAAGAGGAAA
>CAOVIS010000074.1:3767-4668 GCA_948543905.1 uncultured Bacilli bacterium | reverse complement strand
GGGTAAAATACATAACCCTTTATTTATTTATGGTAAAAGTGGTCTTGGAAAAACACATCTCATGCACGCTATAGGGAATTTTATTACTGAACACACAAACAAAAGGGTTTTATATACAACCAGTGACATGTTTATGAATGACTATATTGGCATTGCTAATCAATCTAAGGGACAAAATACGATTGATTATGCTAATAACTTTAAAAATAAATATCGTAATATTGATGTTTTAATTATTGATGATATTCAATATTTAGTAGGAGCCGAAAAAACACAAGAGGAATTCTTTTATACCTTTAATGAACTTCATCGTTCCAATAAACAATTAATTATTAGTTCTGATCGAAGTCCTAATGATTTAAAACTTCTGGAAGAAAGACTTAGAAGTCGGTTTATGTGGGGACTTCCTGTTAACATTTCACCGCCAGATTTTGATCTTCGTTGTCGAATTGTTAAACAGAAAATTTCGGGATTTAATATTGAAGCTAAAATCAATGAAGATGTTATTGAATTTATTGCCAACAGTTGTCCTAATGATGTTCGTTTTTTAACTGGAACTATTAATCGATTGATGGCTTATACAGCCATGATTGTTCCAAAAGTGATTGACCTTGAATTTGCTAATGAAGCTTTAAATGATTATGTTAATAAAAACATTTACTCAGACAATACGATTGAAAATATTCAAAAAGTGGTGGCGGATTTTTATCATATTACAGTCGAGAATCTGAAAGGAAAAAGAAGAACTCAAAATATTGCGAATGCACGGCTTGTTGCTATGTATCTTTGTCAAATGTTAACAGAAGAAACGACTTCGAGAATTGGGTTAGAATTTGGCGGTAAAAACCATGCGACAGTCATCCATGCTCGTAATAAAATAAGTAATTCTTTAAAAGTGGAT
>CAOVIS010000074.1:0-3643 GCA_948543905.1 uncultured Bacilli bacterium | reverse complement strand
AACATTATCAACAGTATAATAATAAAAAAATAAGAAAGAAGGAACCAAAATGAAATTTACAATTGATAAAAATATTATATTAGAAAATTTAAACCATGTTATTAAAGCTATCTCAACTAAAAATGTTATCCCCGTTTTAAATGGTATTAAATTTGAGTTAACAAGTGAAGGATTATCCTTAACTGCAAGTGATAGTGACTTAACGATTAATTCTTTTATTCCACAAAAAGAAATTAAAAATGTGGAAAGTGAAGGAACTATTGTTATTCAAAGTAAGTTTATTTTAGACATAATAAGAAAATTGCCTAGTGATATCATCAATTTTGAAGTTATTGATCGTTTGAAAATTAGAATTTATACTGATTTTGCTCAATATCATTTAAATTGTTTAGATGCGAATGATTATCCTAACCTTAGAATGGATGAACATAAAGACCCTATTTTATTAAAAGGAGAGATATTAAAATCTTTAATTAATCAAACGGTTTTTGCCATTTCAACACAAGAGTTAAGACCCTTATTGACTGGAGTAAACGTTACAATTGCTGGGAATTTATTAGTGTTTATTGCAACGGATTCTTATCGTTTAGCTAAAAAGACCATTGAACTTTCTCATCCTATTGATACTGATATTAACATTGTTATTCCAGGAAAAAATATTTTAGAACTTGAAAAAATTCTTACTGATGATGAAATGGTGGAAATGCATATTTTTAATAATAAGGTCTTATTTAAATATAAGAATATTAAATTTCAAACTAATTTATTGTCAGGACAATATCCGAATACTTCTAATCTTATTCCTAGTGAATTTGGTATGGAAGTAAAGTTGAATAAAGATGATTTTGGTTCTAGTGTTGATCGTGCAGCATTATTGATTCAAGGAAAAGATAAAAATATTATAAGAATGAGTATTGCTAAACAAGAAATGACGATTACTTCTTATGCCAGTGAAAGTGGAAAACTTGAAGAAAAACTTCAAATTGATACTGATGAAGGGGCAATGATTGATATTTCTTTTAGTGCTAAATTAGAAGCTTTAAAAACAATAAAGGACGATAAAATTGTTTTGTTATTAACTAATGATATTAAGCCTATTATTGTAAAATCTGTAGAGGATGAGTCCCTTATTCAACTTATTTTACCTATTAAAACTTTTTAAAAAATGAACTTTTTGTTCGTTTTTTTCTTTTTCGACATTTTTCTTTCTTTTTATTCGATAGGATAGGACGCAATTATTTATGAGGAGAGGATTATATGGAAAATTATAAAATTAATGATAAAACGATGGCTTTGTATTCTTTAAATGCAAAAACAAGAGTATATGAAGAAGAAAAGTGTTTTGAGGTTGAGGAAACGGCGAATCATATTATGGAAAATAGCTGTTCTTATTATGGGAGTAGTTTAGAAGGAAGAAAAAAAGGGTCTACTTCTTTAATTGGAGCAAAGTATAAAGTTCCAGTTATAGTGGAAGAAAGTAAAAATATTATCTTTTTTCCTACAGACTCATCTAAAAAGAAAAATTGTACGTGGATTCGGTTTAATAAAATAGATACGTATTATTATCATCAAGGACGATTGGTTCTTTGTTTTAAAAATGGAGATAAATTAGTATTGGATCATTCTTTACCTGTTATTGAAAATCAAATTTTACGTTCTACTCGATTAGAAGCACTTATAAGAGAAAGAAAAAATGGTGAATAAGTATGAAAAAATCTTTTAAATAGGTTAATAAGTATGGTATAATTTAGTTAGGTATAGGAGTACATATTACCTATTATTTTTATTATATGGGCATAAAAGAGGTAAAATATGCAAATTCAAGAATTAAAATTGCTTAATTTCCGTAATTACGATCGAGTTCAGGTTTCTTTTGATTCGCATTTAAATATTATTTATGGAAAAAATGGGAGTGGAAAAACCAATTTAGTAGAATCTATTTATTTTCTAGCTTTAACTAGATCGTTTAAACAATCTAATGATAGAGTTTTGATTCGAAGTCATACCAATTTAACTAAAGTAGAGGGGGTTATCTATAATCAATATCAAACTACTTATAAAGTCATTTTATCCGATGAGGGCAAGACTGTAAAAATTGACAATAATAAAATTTCTAAAATTAGTGATTATATATCAAAAATTAATGTTGTTTTGTTTAGTCCAAATGATTTAAAAATGATTAAGGATACACCAAGTGTACGACGTAAATATTTAAATATTTTGGTTTCACAATTAGATGTTTCTTATTTAAAAGAGTTAAATCAGTATAATAAATTACTTAAGGTGAGGAATGCTTATTTAAAAAAAATGTATTTAAATGGAAATGCACTTATGATTTACTTAGATGTTGTTACTGAAAAACTAGTAGAAGTTGGATTAAGTATTTATGAGATACGAAAGAAATGTCTTTTTGAAATTAATTCTTTTATTGGGGAAATCTATAAAGATATAGCCTTAAATGATGAATTAAAAGTAAAGTATGTTAGTGATTATGAAAATAAAACAAGAGAGGAAATTCTTGATTATTATAAGAAAACTAAGAGTAAAGATATTAGTTTTGGTAAAACCAATTTTGGTATTCATCATGATGATTTTCTTTTTCTTTTAAACGATTATGATATAAAGGATTATGGAAGTCAAGGACAACAAAAAAATGCTGTAATCGCTTGGAAATTTAGTGAAATGATGCTGTTTAAACAATTAAAATCGATTTTGCCTATTTTGATTTTAGATGATTTATTAAGTGAGTTAGATAAGGAAAAGATTAAAAATATTCTTTCGTTTATTGATGATAAAATTCAGACTTTTATTACTACTACTGAGATTGAAAAAATAGAATCTTTACTTATAGATAAAACCTATAAAAAAATAAATGTGTCAAATGGACAACTGGAGGAGGTATTATAATGAAAGAAAATGAAGTGCATTATAATGATGATGATATTCAAGTTCTAGAAGGGTTAGAAGCTGTACGTAAAAGACCAGGCATGTATATAGGAACCACAAGTGAAAAAGGATTGCATCATTTAGTTTGGGAAATAGTTGATAATGCGATAGATGAAGCTCTTGCGGGGTATTGTGATGATATTGAAGTTGTTATTGGTAAAGGAAATACGATTACTGTTAAAGATGATGGTAGAGGTATGCCTACAGGAATTAACAAAAAGACAGGGTTATCAACAGTAGAAACTATTTTTACAGTGCTGCACGCTGGTGGTAAGTTTGGTGGTGGTGGCTACAAAGTAAGTGGAGGATTACATGGTGTTGGAGCGAGTGTTGTTAATGCATTATCTTCTTGGCTTGAAGTTACCGTTTATCATGATGGGAAAATTTTTTATCAAAAGTATCAAGATGGTGGAAAGCCTGTTGAACCTTTAAAAGAAATTGGTGTGTGCGAAGAAAATCGTACTGGTACAACTGTAACATTCAAAGCAGATCCAGAAATTTTTACGGAGACAACTATTTATAATTATGATGTTCTTGCTAAACGATTACAAGAATTGGCTTTTTTAAATAAAGGGATAAGAATTATTCTTTTTGATGAAAGAGAAGAAGAGAAACATCATGAATTTTTATATAATGGGGGAATTATAGAATATGTCCAGATGCTTAATAAGAATAAAGACCCCATTCATAAAGACGT
>CAOVIS010000073.1:2062-4686 GCA_948543905.1 uncultured Bacilli bacterium | reverse complement strand
ATATCTAAATTAATTTATCTTTTTATTTAGTGAGTACTTGACAGGTACTAGTATCATTTGTTCCTTTTTTTACTTCAGGATTTTCTTCTGTTTTAAGAGTCCATTCTTTACCATCAATAGATGTATAAACATAAAATTTAACACCATTACCATTATTTTGGGCGGTAGTATTCAGTGGTAAAATAAGCATATTCTTTATATTCGCTAATATCATATTCGATTGTAGAAGTAGCATGTGCCCATATTCCTTTTTTAAACACAGTAGAATAATTATTGACTTTTAGAATTAAATTAGCATTATCTAAAGTTTTATCATAAGTTAGAGTTCCCCAACCAACTTGTGCTTTACTATAATTTATGTCAGATAAATAAAGAACTTGATCAGACACATTTCCACGTTCAACTAAAATATTTTCAGGTATTTGGGCGTAACTATATCTTGGAAAAACGTAGATGCCCATAAGAAGAATTAAAACTATTAATTAAATGATCCCGTAAAATATTTTAGATTTTAAAACCTTTTTAAATTTTTCTTTAATATTCATATTTTTATCCTCCAACTACAAACCTATAACATTAAGGATATTTTATCATGGACTTTTTAATATAGCAATCTGTTTATATTAAATTATTTTTTTAGAATCAGTTTCAGACTTAAAATAATTAGTTTCCATAATGTCATAAAAAATATTAAAAGCCGATTCAAATTCATTTCTTAAGATAGTATTAGCAACTTCTTTTTCAAGGGATTCAGTACTATAGCCTTCCGCGACGCGAACAGTTTTTAATATTTCTTTTAAAGTATCTAAAGATGGCCTTTTGGCATCTATAAGATAAGTCATAATTTTTTCAGGATTAACAGTACTAGAAAATAATATTTCATACTTATGTAAAAAGTAAGGACTTAAATTATAAACATCTTTGATTGTTTTCTGATAAAGTTCAGGAAGATTAATATTTCCAAAAACATTTTTATATTCATTAAAAGGAATAAGAAAGTATTGATATAAATCAAGAGCATTATAATCTGGTCCTAAAATATTTATAGGTGAATTTTCTTTTATAGAATCATTAGTAGCATCTAATTCATATAAACCATGAATATCATATTTAGAATCATCAAGACGAACTATCGTTATAGCGTGACTAATATCTGATAAGCTATCTAAAACAGCTTGAACTCCGGGATCAAGATTATTTATTATTTCGCATAAAAGAGCACTATAGCCAGCACAAACAATCCTACCATCTTTAATAACATTGTGAGGAGCACGAAATTCATCACCTGGGTAATTTTCTTTACTATATTTGAAGGTTTTAGTAATATCATAAGCAAGTAATAGTTTTTCTACAGGACTAAGGTTGTAATTGGTTAGCAACTGGCGATACCACTTGATAGCTTCCACTAAATTTAAATAATCTTCTTTAGAAGCAGTATATGAACTTAAAGTGTCATAATTAAAGTTTAATTCAAGAGGTATACTATCTAAAAAAGCATAATCAACATCTTCAGCATATTTGTTAGCCGAAGAGACATCAACGATTAGCTTAGTAGCTCCTTTTTCTAAGGCCTTAGTACTAGCTTCTTTAATATCATAAATATTGGTAACAGCTGTTTTGATTGTGATATTTTTTAGAGA
Organism: uncultured Bacilli bacterium; assembly: GCA_948543905.1. The sequence continues at coordinate 3,046 of CAOVIS010000073.1, read as the reverse complement.
AAAATTTAATTTTTGACATAAATTTTTTACTTGAGGAAGAAAAGCCTCTGGAGTGATTAATTCGGTTATTTCACCATTTTTATAAAAAATATTAGCATCATGGAAACTTATTTTAGCTTCATTAATATGATATTTTGATAGTAAATCTAAAGTGCTTTCTAAATCATATTCATCAAGACAATAATAAGTTAATGTTATGTTTGATATAGGATAATTGATCTCATTTAAATGCTCGATGAATCTATAAAAATAATGATAATAATAGCTTGTTATAATAACTTCCTCGGTATATGCAAAATATTCAAAAGTATTATCACTGGTAGCAACTTGAATTTTTTCGAGATTGGGGAATTCTTTAAAATTAAAACTCTCAAAAGAGATAAAATCATAAAAATCTAACTGTTTTATATTTTCAGGTTTGCTTTTAGTAACTAATAGACAATCCAAATAAAAACTATTTAACTCATTATCAGCATATAATTTGCGATGGATACCTAGTCTTTCCAAATCACTCTTAGTGATAGCAATTTCATTTACAACTAATTTATGAATATAACAATTACCTAATTTCTCTAGAATATCAGAGCTTAGATTACCATTAATATGTAGTTCTTGTATGTTTAAGTTTTTTAAAAAACTTAAATCACAGTTTAGAAAACCTAAATCAATTTTTATTTTAGTAGTTTTAGGATTAATATATTTTTTTACTTGATCCCAAACTTCATAAAGGTTAGGAAATATGGTTAAATCAATTTCCGTATTTTTTTCTAAATAATTAATAATCTCTCGAACATTTTTAGGTTTAAATAATTCGTCTAAAACTTTCATATATATCACTCTATAATTATTTTAACATAAAATAATATTTTATAAAAGAAAAAGACTATCACATTTTTTGTAAATAGTCTTTTATAGAACACTTATTTTGTTATTTAGCTTTTTTATTAGAAAGCAATACAGTTGTAATACAGGCCCCAACTACAA
>CAOVIS010000073.1:0-2052 GCA_948543905.1 uncultured Bacilli bacterium | reverse complement strand
CTAGCTATTATCCAAATACTATTCATATTTCTTGCTGTTATATTACTATTATTATTTGATTCAATAACAGGAGTTACATTTTCAGATGGAACAGGAGTTGTAATTATCTCTTTTTCTTTATATTGGAATAATATTTTTCCTATATTATCTGAAATTATTTTAATTTCACCATTATCAAGTACTGTATATTCTACTTCAGTAACATTATTATTTTCATCTAATATATATACTGTTATTAATTCTTTAGTTTTATTAGGAGTTACTGTTAAGGTTACAGCATTTTCTTTAATATTTACTTTATTATTATCTTTATCTGTTAATAATATTTCATAAAGTTCACTGTTGGAACTATATATGTTTTCTAATTTTGAATTTAATGCTAGTTTTTTGACATCAATGTTCTTTATATTGTTTAATTCATTTGGTATTATAACTTTGAAATTACCATTTTTTAACTCATTTAACACTGGAATATTAGTATTTGGCTTGTTAGTTCCAGAGTTGTTTCCACTATTATTTCCATTATTAGAATTATTATTGTTACCTTCATTTGGTTTATTAGTATTATCATGATTTGGTTTATCATCAGGTTTAGTATTGTTATTTAGAGAGTCTATTACGGCAGTTAATTTACCAACGTTTCCTAATTTGTCAGAGAATTCTATAATATAATTACCATTTTTAGTATATTCATATATACCATTTCCATTTTTAAAAGTAATTTCTTTGCTAGGATTTATAACCTTTACTATTACTTTATCAGCATATTTTTCATATTTAAGCTCTGCTGTAGGAGCAACTTTGTCTATCCAATTAACTTTTGCAGTTACCTCACTAGTATTACCAGCTAAATCTTGGAATTTAAAGGTAAACTCACCATTTTGAGTAAATGTATATGATGTTTTGCCGTTATTATTTGTTACAATAGAATTCTCATTAAAAGTTATAGTTACTGTTACATCTTCATTGGTTAATGTGGTTTTACTATAATTTAGAGTTGCTTCTGGTTCATCAAAATCAATCCAATCTACCTTGGCTGTTGCTGTTCCTTTGTTTCCTGCAGCATCCACAAACTCAAACGTAAACTCACCATTTGTAAGGAATTCATAAGTAAATGTATTTACATTTGTAATATAATTTCCGTCAGCGTCTCTAACATCGCCGTTGCAATCAGCTTTTAATCCAGGAATCATGACGCCATCAATATTATAAATATTTCCTTCATCATCAAAAGTATAATCTCCATTATTTGTTACCTTAACTTTTTCACTAGGCTTAAGAGTAGCAATTACAGAATGATTAGTTGAAGAATCTGGAGTATATTCAATTGTAGCAGTAGGTTTTTTTCTATCGATCCAATCTACTTTAGCTACTGATGTACCTTCTACACCTGTTTCTTTATCGACAAATCTAAATGTAAATTCGCCATTTTCTGTAAATGTATGGGTGTCTCCACCTTCACTTATTATTTCATAGTTATCTAAACTTATATTTAAAAGTCTTGCTACTACGTTATCTTGAGTTGGTTCAGTAGTACTATATCCTACTCCAGCTGTTGGTCTTGGATTTTTTGTTATATCTTGGAAGATATTAAAAGCTCTAGCTGCGAACCAATTTCCATTTGTTCTATCTGCTACTATCTTTATATATTGTACTTCTTTTGGATTATTTACTTCAAAGTTTTGAGTAAATTGGACAGCTTGCTCATTATTATTTGCTTGAGTAGAGTAAGTTATACCTTTTTTTTGAGATAAAATTTCCCAATTTTCACCATCCATACTTCCCCAAACAGTTCCATCATTTATTCTACCATTTCCACCGTCTGCTGGAACAAATTCTACAGCGGAAACATATCTTGGTTTATCTAATTTTATAGTTATAAATCTCTCTGTGTCAGTTCCATTCCATGCACTATGCCATCTAGTATTATAGTTTCCATCAATTGCATAGATAGCTGCTCCTCCATTGCTTGTTGCTTGTGTAGATACTGCTTCAATAGTTAAGTGCGATACAGGTACATATTTTCTTGTATCAGGTTGATTATCTGGTGTA
>CAOVIS010000072.1 GCA_948543905.1 uncultured Bacilli bacterium | reverse complement strand
GGTTTAGCAAGAGTTCGAAATGAAGATGATAAGTGGGGATATATTAATAAATCAGGGGAATTGGTAATTGATTTTCAATATGATAGTGCTTTAGATTTTAGTGGGGGATTAGCACCTGTAAAAAAAAATAGTAAATATGGTTATATTGATAAAGATGGAAATGTGGCAATATCTTTTATTTATGATTCTGCTCTTTCTCATGGTAAAGAAGGTTTAGCTGAGGTTTCTAGAAGTGGGAATTATGGTTTTATAGATTTAAAAGGAAATAAAGTTATTCCTCTTAAGTATAGTTTTTACGGAGGAGTATTTAGTGAAGGTCTCGCTTATGTTAATGATGGTTATGATGCTTATTATATAGATACGACAGGGAAGATTGTGATTGATTATCCTTACTTAATTAATAATACCAGATTTAGTGAGGGCTTAACAGTTGTTAAAAAAGACAATAAGTATGGTTATATTGATAAAGAGGCTAATTTGGTGATTGATTTTCTGTTTGATGAAGTAAATGATTTTAAAGATGGTCTTGCTCATGTTGTAAAAGATGGACATCATGCTTTTATTAATAAGAGTGGTAAAGTTATTATTGGTAATTTAGATTAAATTTAATTATTATTTGCAATAAACTATTTTATATTATATAATATATTTAAGATAAGGTGATTGACTTGAAATGGATTCTAGAAAACAGTAAAGAAAATAAGCTATCCTATATACTTTCTAATATATCTTTAATATTTTTTGATAGTATAGGCTTTATAATTCCTATTATTATAGGTTTTATTGTCGATCGCATAACCCAGGAGCATAATTATAATTATTTACTATTAATGATAATTGGTTTAATTATTTTTGTTATTATAAAGCAATTAGGTTCTTATTTTTCGGTAATAAAACTTGATTTAGTTGTCTTAAAAATAACTTCCGACTTAAAAAGAACATGTTATAAGAAATTAAATACTCTCGATCATTATTTTTTTGAACATAACAACAAAGGAGAGCTCATGACTAATTTTACCTCTGATATTGGGCGAATTAGAAAACATTTAGGATATAATATCAAAACCGTCGGAGCTATACTTATTAGTTTTGTATGTTCTTTTATCTATCTTTTAACAATTAATGTTGGCTTCACCTTAACTCTATTAACTCCTGGTATCTTAGTTGGTGTTGTCTCATACCGCTTTTTAAAAAGAATTAAACCCGAATATGAAAAATCTCGTGATTTAAATGCTGCATCCAACGATTTTATTAGTGATAATATTGATGGTGTAAGAGTAGTAAAAACATTTGCGGCCGAGTCTTCCGAAATTAAAAAAATGCGTTCAATCAATACAAAATGGATAAATAAAGATATTGAAAACTGTTTAATTGAAGATAGATTTTACTTAAGTGTAGATTTTTTAAGTTATTTTATGAGTATTATCTTTTTATTATTTGGAGGATTTTTATTTATAAATAATAAGATTACCATGGGTGAGTTAATTATTTTTAATGCTTATCTTTATAACTTAAGAGCGCCTTTTTCTCGTCTTAGTGGCATTTTAAATAGTATCGAAAAGTACGGAGTTTCTAAAACACGTATAAAAAAACTTATAGATAGTGAACCTAAAATAGTTCTTAATGGCACTAAACCTCTTAAAAGCTTAAAAGTTCCTATTGAGTTTAAAAATGTTCGTATAGTTTATGATAATAAAGTAGTTTTAGAGAATTTGAATTTAGAAATTAATCCAGGGGAAACTATTGCTTTTATTGGTAAAACCGGAAGTGGTAAATCATCAATTGTTAATTTACTTTTAGGTTTTATTACTCCTGAATCTGGTGAGATATTAATAGATAATCATAACTATTTAGATTATAATATTAAAGATATTCGTGAGCGGGTCGGATACGTAACTCAAAGTTCTTTTTTGTTTAGTGATACAATTTATAATAATATTAGATATGGAGCTCATAACATAACTAAAAAGGATGCTTCTAAATATGCTAAAATTGCTTGTTGTGACTACATTAACAAGTTAAGTGAAGGACTAGATACCGTAATTGGTGAGAGAGGCGTAGGCTTATCAGGTGGCGAAAAACAAAGATTATCACTTGCTAGAGCTCTTGCAGTTAAACCAGATATTTTACTTTTAGATGATATAACAAGTGCCTTAGATATTGAAACTGAAGAGAAAATAAATAAAAGTATTGCTAAATTAAAATTTAAAAGTACCAAAGTTATTATTGCTAGTAAAATAGTTTCAGTTATGAATGCTGATCGAATATATGTATTAGATAGTGGCAAAGTAGTGGAGTTTGGTTCCCATAAAGAGCTCTTAAAAAATAAAGGACTTTATTACGAATTATACAAAATTCAGAAAGGAGAGTTTTAAATGGTAAATAACTATCAACAAGATGAGGCTAAAACCAAGTTTTCATGGCATAATTTAAAGCGAATGATGACTTACGTTAAGCCTTATAAAAAAGATTTTCTAGTGGCTTTTATCTTAGGTGTTATAGCTAGTATCTTTCTCCTTTTTATTCCCAGAATTATTAGTTTTGCCATCGATGTTTATTTTGTAGAAAAAAACTTTTTAGGAATTCTTTTACTTACTTTATTAATGCTTGCCTTAATTATGATTTCTTTAGAACTAACGAAAATAAGACGTGATAAAATATGTATAGTTTTAAAAATATTAGTAGGAGCATACATATGAAGAGAATCTCTTCCTATAACCTTTTTTGACACACGTAGTAATGGTAAAATTTATACGCGAGTTACAACTTATCCTGATGATGCTTCTGTAATTCTTTGTTATATTCTTCTAGATATTATTTTAGAAATTATTAATTTAATATTTGTCATTATTTTTATGTTAATTATGAATGTAAAACTTGCTTTAATTAGTATCATATTATCCTCAGTTTTAATCATTGTTTTTATCTTTTTAGCTCCTATTAGAAGAAGACTTCAACATAACTTAAATGATAAACAATCCAATGTTAATGCTTATGTTAGTGAAAGTATAGGCGGAATTAGAATTACGCAATCATTTAATAGAGAGAGAAAAAATGAAGATATCTTAAAAGAACTTGAAGAAAATAGGATAAAAGCTAATCGCCGTATTTTATATATTGGTAATTTAAGTTGGGCATGTAGTGGCACTTTTAATCTAATAGGCATGGCTCTTGTTTATTATATTGGTCTAAATTTTATGTATCCTCTCGTAAGTATTGGTACAATTATTGCTATTGATTCCTACTCTTCAAGATTTTGGGGCCCAATTGAATATTTAATGGGTAGTTACAATGATATTATGGATGCTTCTACTTATTTAGAGCGAATTTTTGAAATTTTAGATGAACCTGTTGTTATTGAAAATAAAAAAGGTGCCAAAGAAATAACTATAAAAGGTAATGTAATATTTAATGATGTTAAGTTTGGTTATAATCCCGAAAAATTAGTCTTAGATGGTTTTAATTTAGACATTAAAGCTGGTGAAAAAATAGGCTTAGTGGGCGAGACTGGATGTGGAAAATCAACAATTCTTAGTTTACTTTCTAGATTTTATGATGTCACCAGTGGTAGTATTTTAATTGATAATGTTGATATTCGTGATATTAAATTAAGTAGTCTTCGTGGTGGTGTAAGTATGATGCTCCAAGATAACTTTTTGTTTCAAAGAAGTGTTTATGAAAATCTTGTTTTAGCGCGAAAAGTTAGTTTAGATGAAGTAATAAAAATATGTAAAACTATTGGCATTCATGACATGATTTTATCTCTTGAAAAAGGATATGATACAATTCTTCTGAATAATGGATCTAATTTATCAAATGGTGAACGGCAGCTTTTATGTATTGCGAGAATTATGGTTCAAAATCCTAAAATTTTAATTCTGGATGAAGCTACAAGTAACATCGATTTAAAAACTGAAAGATTAATAACTAAAGCTCTAGATTTAGTAACTAAAGACCGCACAACTATTATGGTTGCTCATCGGATGTCTACGATAAAAAATTGTGATAAAATTGTTTTGGTTAAAGACCATGTAAATTTTGAATGTGGAACTCATAAAGAACTTATGAAATTAAAAAAAGATTATTATAAATTATACAATAGTCAGTCAATGTAAAAGATTAAAATTAAAAAAATCTCTAAGTTCCTTTACTTGAAACTTTAAGTTTGTTATAATAATACTTGAGGATGTGAAGTAATGAAAAAAGTTTTAGTTTTATTAACTTTATTTATCATGATTTTTCTACCAATTAAAGTAAAAGCTGAAAATAAAGTTACTGTTTATATGTTTAGAGGTTATGATTGTCCCCATTGTGAAGCAGCTCTAGATTATTTTTATAAAAATAAAGACCGAATTCCTAAAAATGTGGAAATTGAGACTTTTGAAGTATGGAAAAATGACAATAATTCTAAGCTTCAAGATTTTGTTGCAGAAAGATTAGGAATAGATACTGAAGATGATAACTATGGAATTCCTTTCTTCGTTGTCGGTGAAAATTATCAAATAGGCTTTAATTCTAATAAATCTGAAGAAGGATTTCAAAAAATATTAGCTATGGCTGAAGAAAATTTAAAAAATGAAGGCTATAAGGATGTTATTGAAGAAGTATTAGAAAGTCATAGTCTAAATATTGAAAAGAAAAGTCTAGAAGAATTAATGGGGGGACCAAGTATTTGGGTTACTATTACTATTTATGCCGTCTTTGGTCTAATGCTTGTTGGCTTAATAGCCTTAATGTTCTTCTCAAGAAAATAATATATTTTCTTTTTTTTGCTTATCTAAGGCAAAATATGAGAAAATTGCAACAAAATATGAAATTTGCTGATATTATGCAAAGGATATTGCTCTAAGAGCCTGTT
>CAOVIS010000071.1 GCA_948543905.1 uncultured Bacilli bacterium | reverse complement strand
ATGAGTGAAAGTTTGAGTAACTCAGTAAGCATGAGTGAAAGCTTAAGCAACTCGGTATCGATGAGCGGCAGCTTAAGTAACTCAGTAAGCATGAGTGAGAGCCTAAGCAACTCAGTAAGCATGAGTGAAAGCTTAAGCAACTCAAACACATCAACTTCTACGCTGAATAGTCACTCAGTTTCTCAAAGTTTGATACCTTCTGAAACTCCATCAACTTCACTTAACAATCAAACTGAACAAATAACTCCAGGTACAACCACTGAGACGCATTTCTATCCAAATAGAAGAAAATCGGATTCAGTTGAGGTAACTAGAGTAAATAAAGTTCATAGAAGGACGGCACGCTCTATCAATCGGAAACTTCCACAAACTGGTGCTAAAAATGATTCAGGTTTGTTAGGAATTGTTGCAACTACTTTAGGAGCTTTATTAGGATTGAGAAACAAAAAGAGAAAAAATAGAAAATAATAAAGAATAGAAATAAAGCCTTGAAATTAATTTCAAGGCTTTATTTTATGAGTATTAATATTGAAAAATCCGTTGACGACTGCATATTTAGAAAATATAACTAATGCACTAACTATTTTTCATTTCTATGTCTTTAAATTTTTAACAGAAATATCTAAGAGCAAAATTACTTTAGATATTGTTGCTTACATTATAGAATTTTATTGATAAGAGTAGATTTTTTATTAATAATGATAGTAGTTAGAAGATACTGGGAATATGGTGGAGGAGTATAGAAAATAAATGAAAACAATTGTTTTATGTGCTAATTATGATAAGCTTAGCCAAATCGAAACAACTTTGAAGTCTCTTTTTACTAATAATAAAGATATTAGAGTTTATATTATTAATTCTGATATATCACACGAATGGTTTGTAAATATCAATTCTTTTCTAAATAATATTAATTCGAAAATAATTGACAAAAAAATAGACTTGAATCGTTTTAATAAATTGCCAGAATTAAAGGGGGGTAATCGGTCAAAAATAGAATATGGCAAGTTTTTAATCCCAGAGTTGGTAAATGAAGATAAAGTACTTTATTTAGGCAATAATACAATTATTGATAAAAATTTAGATAAGCTATTCGCTACTGATGTTAATGACAAGCCTTTATATGCAACAGTTGATTTTGTCCATCCTGATAAGTTTAATACGAATGTTATGCTTATGAACAATATCTATTGGCGCAATAATAATATTGGTAATCAATTTTTAGAATTAGCTAAAAATTATGATTTCATTGATGATCAAACGATGATTAATAATGGTTTCGGTATCAATATTGGTAAACTACCTGAAATTTATAATTATCAAATTAGCTTTGGAAATTCTAATTTTGAGTTGACAAACTCATATCTGTATTATGAAGATACTGTGGATAAGCCTGCAATTATCCAATATGCTACTGACTATAGGCTAATTAGAGAAAATTCTCCTAAACGATTAAATAAGAAATGGTGGAATTATTATAGTAGTGAATGGTCAGAAGTAGTTGCCCGTGTAATCCCTAACCGAATTAAGAAGAATTTTGATAAAGAAGCTCTTATTTTTCTGAATTATGCGGAAAATCATGGAGCGGAAGAATTAATTAAACAGTTACCAAACATTCACTTTAATATTGTCTCCAAACGAGATTTATATGCAGGCTTAGATGTTTTAACACAGAATGAAAATGTTACTTTATATCCTCAAATTTTAAATTATCACTTAAAATCAATTATTGAAAAAACAGATCTTTGTTTTGATATCGGCTATGGTGATAAAGATACATATATTGAAACTGTATTAAATATGTTAGACATTCCTACCTTTGCTTTTAGTGACACTCAATATTCTGAAAAGGGTAACAACTATTATGTATTTGAGAATATGGATGATTTGATAAATCAAGTTAATAAATTGCCAGCAAATAATTCTCGAAAAACGTTTGATGATGTTTTTGATATTTCAGTCAAATCAATTGATGAAACTTTAGATGAAATAATTGAAAATAAGAAATCTGTGGTGCGAATCGGAGATGGTGAACTAGACTTGATATATGGTGAAGATATTCGTTATCAACATTCTAATTCAAAGTTAGCAAAGGTGTTAAAGGATTGTATTCTAAATAACCATAATTCTAAGATATTAACTTGCTTGCCAGATATTTTTACTAATTTAGACAGATATAATAAAATGCGAGGCTACTATGCCTTAGGGGTTTTACCCAAATTTAGTGACTTATTTAAAGAAATTGAAAAGTCAAAGTATTCGTATGGCTCGACTTTTATGTCTAGAATGTATATAAGTTTTAGGGATAAAAGTAAAAGCCAACATTATGTCGATAAACTTAGGGATATTTGGAAGGATAAGGATATTTTAATTGTTGAAGGTGAATATACTCGTTCCGGTGTTGGCAATGATCTTTTTGAAAATGCAAAGTCAATTCAACGAATAATTTGTCCAGCTGCGGATGCTTTTAATCAAGTTGATGAAATTGAGGAAGCAATTAGAAGTAATGCGCAGAATAAGTTGATCTTATTGATGCTTGGACCGACGGCTAAAGTAATTGTTAATGATTTACAAGATTTGGATAATCAAATACTTGATATCGGTCATATTGATACAGAATATGAATGGTTTAAAATGGGTGCTAAATATGTAGTGCCGATTGGCAAAAATAAGCATATGGCCGAAGTTGCTGATAGATATTTGGGTGAGGAAGATAATCCACAGTATCAAAAAGAAATAATTCTGAAAATTAAAAAGAAATAAAAGCGATATTTTTAAGTATTAGACTTTATTTGTAATTAATTTGTATTTAAGCTTCTATAAGGAATTAAGCAGTTAAGAAATACTGTTTGGTTCCTTTTTTCTTTTATACGGTATAGACAATATAAAAGCTTGCTAATTGATCTTTATTAATAAGGAAAAATAGTATTAAATGGTTATGGAAAAACTAGAATATAAGTGTTATATAATAGATTTTAAGTAGCACATATTAGATAACTTATAAAAAGTTAGATGTTTAAATATTAGCAGAAATGAGTGATAAGTTTGAAAACGATAGTATTAAATGGTGATTATGGATATGTGGATAAAATTGAAACAACTATTAAGTCAATTATTTATCATAATCAAAAAGTAAAAATCTATGTTATAAATCCCGATATTCCACACGAATGGTTTATTAATTTGAATCAATATCTTAATCAAATAGGTTCACAAATTGTAGATAAAAAAATTAATCAAGCATATTTAGATGACGTGAATTCCACTTTTCGAGGAATTAAAAATATTGCTTTTGCGAGAATACTAATTCCTGAATTAATTAAAGAAGATAAAGTACTATATTTAGATTGTGATATAGTTGTGGATGCCAATTTAGATGAATTATTTAATATTGATTTAGAAAATAAATGGGTTTGTGGTGTGCGTGACTATCAAGTTCCTGCAGAATTTAATTCGGGAATGTTATTGATTAATAATAAAAAGTGGAAGGAAAGTAACATAGTTTCTAGCCTTTTAGAAAAAGCAAAAGATCCTAATCTTCGAAATGGTGATCAGACTGTGATTAATGAAGTATTTAAAGATAAAATCGAAGAATTAGATCTATCTTATAATTACCAAATTGGTTTTGAAAAAGCAGCTTTTTGGGGAAATCTGCAAAAAACTACACAATTTCTTGATAAAGTTAAAAAACCAAAAATAATTCACTTTATTACTGAAGACAAGCCATTTAACTTAGTATCAACAGTTAGTTTACGAAATAAATGGTGGCATTATAGAAGACTAGAATGGTCAGAAATTATTTCTAAATATAGCAGTTTTGATAAAAGTAGAGTTAAAGATCTATCTTTTGATGGGGAAGCTTTTATTCTTACTAATGTAGCTGAAACGCAGAATATTGAGCAATTGATTCAAAAATTGCCAAATATAAGATTCAATATTGCTGCGTATACACCAATGGCTTTTCTTTTACTCAAGTTAACACAATATGACAATGTTAGACTTTTTCCACAGATTATAGGAAAAACTTTGGATAGAGAAATAAATGAAGCAGATATTTATTTAGATATTACCTATGAGCCTAAAGCTAATGAAGTAATTGAAAGAATTATGAAGAGAAATGTTCCAATCTTTTCTTTTGATCAGACTAAGTCTCAAAATTTGGATTATGATAATTATCATGTCTTTCATGATAATCAAATTGATGAAATGGCAGAAGCGATTAAAGAGACAGTAAAAACTAATGCTCCAAACTATAATATTAGAGTAAAAGATATGGATGAATCATTAGACTTGATTTTGCAAGACAATAAATCTGTAATTCGTTTTGGAGATGGTGAATTTGATTTAATTAGAGGAGCCTCAATTCCTTATCAAACCTATAATTCAGAACTTGCCAATCGACTAAAAGATATTATTTTGCGGGGCCAATTTAATAATACCTTGGTTTGTTTACCAGATGTATTTACCAAACCGGAGCGTTATCAAGATTTTACTCAATCATTCTATGAAACATCTTTCTTTCCAAATAATGAAAGTTTCTTAAAAGAAATTGGACAAACTGGTAATTGGTATGGTTCAACTTTTATTTCAAGACCATATATTGATCTAGTTGATAAAAGTAAAAGTGCTGCATACTTTGATAAATTGAAACAACTTTGGAATGGTCGTGATCTCCTAATCATAGAGGGAGCACTGACGCGTTCAGGAGTAGGAAATGATTTATTTACTAATACTAAATCAATTAAAAGAATTATTGCTCCATCAAAGAATGCATACCAAAAAATTGATCAAATAGAACAAACGATTCGAGAAAATGCAGAAGATAGGCTGATTTTGTTGATGCTTGGGCCAACAGCGAAAGTAGTTGTGGATGATTTGCAAGATTTAGAGAATCAAATTATTGATTTAGGTCATATTGATTCAGAATATGAATGGTTCAAGATGGGTGCTACTCATAAAGTTAAGCTTGAAAATAAGCATACAGCGGAATTCAATTTTGATGAAAATATTGCAACAGTTCACGATAGGACTTATGAAAGTGAAATTATCGGAGAAATTAG
>CAOVIS010000070.1:5124-5347 GCA_948543905.1 uncultured Bacilli bacterium | reverse complement strand
ACAGCAAACACAACAAGCACTAATTCTACAAGTTATAGCCAAGCTCATTCTAATATTTATGATAGCAATGCAAAAAAAACTTTAGATAATTGGTATAAATCAACTATAGAAAATAGGAGTTTAAGTAAATATATAGATATAAACACAGGATTTTGTAACGATCGTGAAATAGCTAGTGGACATTCAAAATTTACAGGTGGGGGCTATAGTAATGGGAATGCAT
>CAOVIS010000070.1:4296-5104 GCA_948543905.1 uncultured Bacilli bacterium | reverse complement strand
AAGCAACTATAAATCAACTCTAACACCTATACTTAGATGCTCTAATAAAAACCGAGATTTATTTACTCATAATAGTGCAAATATAGGAAATAAAAAGTTAAACTATCCAGTCGGAATGATAACGATGGATGAGGTAATATTTGCAGGAGGCTTTGTAAATGCAAGCAATAGTAAATATTACTTAAATACAAATGAAGGTTATTGGACAATGTCTCCATATAACTTATATGCAAATGCTGCTCAAATTATTAAAGTAAGTTTGGATGGAGCATTTTTAAATGATACTGTTAGCAGCGTAAATACTCTTGGTTTACGTCCAGTAATAAATTTGAAATCAGATACAAAGCTTACATACAATAATGAAAGCACAAAAGGAAGTGCAAGCGATCCCTTCGTAGTAGTTTAGGCTTGCTCATATTGCTTGTTATATTTTTTTACTGTATTATAACTTATATATGGGCAAATAAAAAATTTCTCTAATTATTTAGAGATTTTTTTAAAACTATTTTTCTTTTTAAAACTAGGTAAATTCTTCCCAAAAGAGCCTCCTAAAACGCCACTTGCAATTAAAATAAGATAATAAATAAATCTACTTAAAGTTATACTGCTTCTAAATAATATCAAATTAGTTAATATTAATAAGATAGTAAATATTAAACCTAATTTAAGTCCTAAAAGATAACCTTTTTCATTAATTTTCTTACTAGCTAAGGAGACTACCAAAAAGAATGATAAAGCTGTTAAAATTATTCCCATTTTAGATATAAAAGAACTATTAATATTAGTTAAATTAATTAATGATGTAAAA
>CAOVIS010000070.1:0-4286 GCA_948543905.1 uncultured Bacilli bacterium | reverse complement strand
CAATCCCTATAATAAATAGAAAAAATAAACCTATATATTTTAAATAAAGAAATAAATATTTCATAAAATCACCTACTTAATATATATTAAATGATTAAAAAAATATGAATAAGCTCATAATAAAAATAGGTGATATTTATGGAACTTTTTAATGTTATATTTCGAACTCTATTTTTTTATTTTTTTATAACTCTAGCATATCGTATAATGGGTAAAAGAGAAGTAGGACAACTTGGTATTATTGATTTAATAGTATCAATTTTAATTGCTGAATTAGTTGCTATCAGTATTGAAAATATTAATGACTCTATCTTTTTAACCATTCTTCCCATAACTCTTTTAGTAGCTTTAGAATTAGTTCTTGCCTTTATATCTATTAAATCAAGAACATTTCGTACCATATTTGGTGGTAAACCATCCCTAATCATTGTAAATGGCAAAATAAACTATCATGAAATGGTTAAACAACGCTACAGCATGGATGACCTACTCTTAAGTCTTCGTCAGAAAGAAATACGTAATATTGAAGAAGTGGAATATGCTTTCCTAGAACCAAATGGAAAATTATCCATATTTAAATATAATTTCTTTAGATTTAGAAGTGCTTATCCTATGCCTCTAATAGTGGATGGCGCTATTCAAAAGAAAGCTTTAAAATATATTCATAAAACTACTCCTTGGTTAGAAATTGAATTAAAAAAGAAAAACTTAGAATTAAAAGATGTTTTTTATGCCTTTTATCGTAATAAAAAAATTTATTTAGTAAAAAGAAATGAAACTCTAAAATAAAAATTGAGTCTAGATTAATTCTAGGCTTTTAAAATACTATTTTTTCTTTTAATTTCGTGTTATAATTAAAATGGTGATAAAATTGCATACAAAAATTGTTTTTATGGGAACTCCTGAATTTGCCGTTCCTATACTTGATACTTTAATTAAAAATTATGAAGTAGTATTAGTTGTAACTCAGCCTGACAAATTAGTTGGCCGTAAAAAAGAACTTCAATCTTCTCCTATAAAGAATACTGCTCTTGAAAATAACATTCCAGTTTTTCAACCTTCAAAAATTCGCACCGACTATGAAATTATAAAAGAAATTAATCCTGATTTAATTGTAACTTGTGCGTATGGTCAAATATTACCCGAAGAACTCTTAAATATTCCACGTCTCGGTTGTATTAATGTTCACGCCTCTCTTCTCCCTAAATATCGAGGTGGAGCACCTATTCATCATGCTATTATAAATGGCGAAAAAGAAACAGGGATTACGATTATGTATATGGATAAATCTATGGATACAGGCGATATTATTGCAACTAAAAGTATTATTATCGAAAAAGAAGATAATGTAGAAATTTTACATAATAAATTAAGTGAACTAGGTGCCGCTCTTTTAGAAGAAGTTTTACCAAAGATAATAGATGGTACAAATAATAGAATAAGCCAAAATAATGAAGAAGCAACCTATGCCCCCACAATTAAACGAGAAGATGAGCATCTTGATTTTAATACTAGTGCTTTAAAAATATATAATAAAGTTAGGGGCTTAAACTCTTGGCCTCTTGCTAATCTAATTTTAGATAATGAAGAAATAAAAGTTTTAGAAGGATATATTGGTGATGATACTAATAAAGCCCCAGGTATAATTGTTGATATCAAAAAAGATGCTATCGGAATTAGTACTAAAGATAAAATTTATTATATAACAAAATTAAAACCTGCTGGTAAAAAGATTATGAGTGCTAGGGATTACCTAAACGGTCAAGATAAAGAAAAATTAAAAAATAAAATAGTGAAGTAGAGGTGTAATTATGCCCAAAGAAAAAAATAAAATTTTGGCAACAATTAAAAAGTTAAAGAGTACTTCTAAAGGACTCGCCATTTGGCGCCTTATAAAATGGTGCATTTTCTTCTTTTTACTCTTTGTATTTTGCCTTATTGCCTCTTTTATAACTCCTAAAAACACTCCTAATCCATCAAAACCAAATAATGATATTAATAACTCTCAAATACCCGAAGTAAAACAGTTTAGTGATTATAACTCTTATTTTAACGAAACTTCTTATGATTATGAATATGTTATTAAAAATGACCTTAATTCTTATGCTTTTGATGGTGAAGTAAGACCTAACTCCCATAGTGGTTATAAAGATAAAAATGGTAACATAATTAAATATTATTTTGATGGTGATAGTATTTATCAAATCATTAATAACGAAAAAGTTTCTATTCTTGATTTTTACGAAGATTTTGATAGAGAGTTATTTACATTATCTAAAATATATGCCAAAATTAAGGATTTAAACTTTGCTTTAGATAACAATGTTTTAGACGCAGAAGCCTTTAATGCTAAAGATTCTATTAATAGTTATACTGTTACTTTTTATGAAAATAGATTTAAAATAAATATTAAAACATCTAGTTATGAATATAACATGGATATAAATATAAGAAGGTGAAATTATGCCCAATATATATAATTTAACAAAGGAAGAATTAGAAAAATACTTTTTAAGTATTGGAGAAAAAAAGTTTAAAGCAATACAAGTTTATGAGTGGTTATATCAAAAGAAAGAGCAAAATGCTGATAAATTTTCAAATATAAAAAAAGAAATTCGTGATAAACTAATAAAAGATTTTAACTTTTACTTTATAGAAATAGTAAAAAAAGAAGAAAGTGAACTTACAAAAAAATATTTGTTTAAACTAAAGGATGGCGAATATATCGAAGCGGTTTTAATGCACCATGATTATGGTAATTCTATTTGTGTTTCCAGTGAAGTGGGATGTAATATGGGTTGTCGTTTTTGTGCTTCTGGTTTAAAAAAGAAAGTTCGCAATTTAGAACCGTATGAAATAGTAGAACAAATCTTAGCTATTGAAGCCGATTTAAATCTTCGTATTAGCAGTGTTGTTATTATGGGCATTGGCGAACCACTTGATAATTATGATAATATTATTACATTTATCAAAATAATTAATGATGCTAAAGGTTTAGCAATTGGAGCTAGGCATATTACTTTATCTACGTGTGGTTTAGTTCCTAAAATAAAGGAACTATCTAAATTACCCCTTCAAATAAATTTAGCTATTTCTTTTCATGCTCCTAATGATGCTTTAAGAGATAAGCTTATGCCTGTAAATAAAGTGTACAATATATCTACTTTAATCGCGGCAATTCAAGATTATTTGCAAACAACTAGTAGACGAGTTACTATAGAATATGTTATGCTTATGAATATAAATGATAGTGAAGCTCATGCTAAAGAGTTAGCTCTATTATTTAAGGGAATGAATATCTATGTCAATTTAATTCCTTATAATGAAACAAACACCATGGACTTTAAACGAAGTTCTAAAAATAAAATTTTAAAATTTTATGATATATTAAAAAAAATGGGAATAAACTGTACAATTAGACGCGAATTTGGCTCTAATATTAATGCTGCATGTGGGCAGCTAAGAGGGAGTATGGATAAATGAAATCATTTTATTTAACAGATACAGGAAAAGTTCGAACTCATAATGAAGATTCAGTAACTATATTAAAAAATGCTAGTGGTGAATATTTAATGATAGTTGCTGATGGAATGGGTGGTCATCGCAAAGGTGAAGTGGCCTCATCTATGGCTATTGCGGCTATTGGTTCTAGATTTAATAAAATATCTAGTATTGGTTCTAAGCTAGATGCTGTAAATTGGCTTAATGATAGTGTTAGCGAAATTAATAATACCATTTTAGAATATGCTAGCAAAAATCCTGATTCAACAGGAATGGGCACTACCATTGTTATAGCCCTACTTACCAAAGAATATCTAATATTTGGTAATATAGGTGATTCTTCAGGGTTTGTTCTTAAAAATGGTTCAATTCATAAAGTAACTAAAGACCATACTTTAGTAAATCTTCTTGTACAAGCGGGAAATTTGACAGAAGAAGAAGCTAAGTTTCATCCTAAGAAAAATGTTTTAATGAAAGCTTTGGGAGCTGCCGAAAAATGTGAACTTGATATTTTTGATGTTGACATGACTGTTGATGGCATTTTGCTTTGTAGTGATGGTTTAACTAACATGCTTACAAATGAACAAATTGCCAAAGTTATCGGGGATAAAGAGCTTCCTATTGAAGAACGTATTAGTAAGCTAATTCGAAAGAGTAATGCAAGGGGTGGAACAGATAATATTTCGGTTGCTTATTTAGTACGTTTTGAAGAAGGTGAAGATAAGTGATTACAAAGGGGCAAAAAATAAATGATCGTTATGAAGTAATTAGATCAATTGGTGAAG
>CAOVIS010000069.1:2574-5359 GCA_948543905.1 uncultured Bacilli bacterium | reverse complement strand
CTTAAAGAACAACAAAAAAAACAACGAGAAACTAATAAAGAAGTTAAAGAATATCGTCTTTCAATAACAATAGATATTCATGATTTTGAAACTCGAGTTCGAAATGCTAAAGAATATTTAGTTAAAGGCCATCGAATTAAAGCATTTATTCGTTTTAAAGGGAGACAAATGGCAAGACCAGAATTAGGGAAAGATGTTTTAACTCGGTTTGCAGAAGCTTTAGAAGAAGTTTCAATAATTGAGTCACAGCCTAAACTTGATGGTAGACAAATGTTTATGTATTTAGCACCAAAAAAATAAGTAGGAGGAATTTAGAAAATGGCAAAGTGTAAACAAAAAACTCATAAAGCAAGTAGTAAAGTTTTAAAGAAAAAGAAAAATGGAACATTAACTTATAAGAAAAGTAATGGTAACCATAAAACTAATAAAGATACTTCTAAACAAGTACGTAAAAGAAGAAATAAAGGCACGCTTGGAAAGGGCGAAGCTAGCAGATTAAAATCTGTTATTTAGGGAGGTTAAGAAATGACAAGAGTTAAAGGTGGAACTGTTTCTAAAAACAGAAGAAGAAAAGTATTAAAGGAAGCTAAGGGGTATTTTGGTAGTAAGCATAGATTATATAAAACTGCTCAAGAACAAGTTTTTCATAGTGGTGCTTATGCTTATCGAGATCGTAAAGCTAATAAGAGAAACTTCCGTAAATTATGGATAACAAGAATAAATGCAGCATGTCGTGAAAATGAAATTAGTTATTCTAAATTCATGAATGGTCTTTCTAAAGCTGGAATTGAAATTAATCGTAAAATGTTAAGTGAAATGGCTATTGAAAATCCAGTTGCATTTACAGAACTTGTTAAAATAAGTAAAGATGCTTTAAATGGTAAGGGTGTAAAAGAAGTTAAGGCTGATAGACTTGAGGCTGTAAAAAGTGCGCCTAAAGTAGAAAAAAAGGAAGCACCTAAAAAAGAAGTTGCATCTGAAAAGAAAGATTATAGTACTATGACTTTAGCAGAACTTAAGGCAAAAGCTCGCGAACAAGGAGTTAAAGGCTATTCAACTATGAAGAAAGATGAGTTAATTAAAAATTTAAAATAATTTATAAAATAATTTAAAAAGCATTTAGATTTAGGTCTAAGTGTTTTTTGATTTAAAAATATTAGCACTATGTATTGACAAGTGCTATTTTTAGTGTTAAATTATAGTTAGCAGACATATAATAATACTGCTAGAAAGAGTGAATATATGAAAAAGAAAGAATTTAAAGCTGAGTCTAAGAGGCTTATGGATTTAATGATTAATTCTATTTATACAAATAAAGAGATATTTTTAAGAGAATTAATTTCGAATGCAAGTGATGCAATTGATAAGTTACATTATACTTCTTTAACGGATAATAAAATAAAAGTTAAGAAGAGTGATTTTGCAATTAATGTAGCTATTTCAAAAGATGCTCGCACCCTTACTATTAGTGATAATGGTATAGGTATGACCAAAGAAGAACTTGAAAATAATTTGGGAACAATAGCAAAAAGTGGCTCTAATGATTTTAAAGAGTCGAAGGAACATAAGAAAGATATTGATATTATAGGCCAATTTGGAGTAGGATTCTATTCAGCATTTATGGTAGCTAACAAAGTAGAGGTCAAAATCTTATGGTAGTGATGAAGCTTATTCTTGGGTAAGCACTGGCGTTGATGGCTATAGTATAAGTTCTACTACTAAAGATACATATGGTACAGATGTTATTTTGACAATTAAAGATAATACTGATGAAGAAAGTTATGACAATTATTTGGATACTTATAATATAAGTAATTTGATCAAAAAATATAGTGATTATATTACTTATCCGATAAAGATGGAAATTGAGCATCAACATTTAAAAGAAAAACAAAATGAAAATGATAAAGATGAGTATGAAACTATAAAAGAGGTCGAGACTATTAATAGTTTGATTCCTCTTTGGAAACGTAATAAAAATAAAATAACTAAAGAAGAGTATAATACTTTTTATTCTGATAAGTTTTTTGATTATGAAGCACCTTTAGCTGTTATTCATACGGCTGCGGAAGGTTTAATTAATTATAATTCGCTTATGTATGTTCCATCTCATGCTCCATATGATTTTTATACTAAAGAGTATGAAAAAGGGTTACAATTATACTCTAATGGAGTTCTTATAATGGAGAAGTGTGGGGACTTGTTGCCTGATTATTTTAGTTTTGTAAAAGGAGTTGTCGATAGTCCAGATTTATCTTTAAATATTTCAAGAGAAATGTTACAACAAGATAGACTACTCAAGACTATTGCCAAGTCAATTGAATCAAAAATAAAAAAAGAATTGGAAGATATGCGGGATAATAAACGTGAAGATTATAATAAATTTTATAAAGATTTTGGAGCGCAACTTAAATTTGGTATATACGAGTCTTATGGTATGAATAAAGAAAAGTTAGAGGATTTATTAATGTTTTATTCTTCAAATGATTTAAAATATACAACTTTAAGTGAATATGTTAGTAGAATCAAAGAAGGACAAAAAGCTATTTATTATGCCTGTGGAGAATCTACTCAAAAACTAGAAATTATGCCTAAAGTTGAAGCTTTAAAAGAAAAGTATGAAATATTATACTGTACTGAATATGTTGATGAATTTGCTCTAAAAACATTGGGTAAATATAAAGATTTGGATATTGTTAATATTAATACTGAAAATATAAAACCACTCCCGAGAGACTGAAAATGTCTTTTTGTGAGTGGTTTTTACTTATTGTAAACTTTCTGT
>CAOVIS010000069.1:0-2564 GCA_948543905.1 uncultured Bacilli bacterium | reverse complement strand
TGAAAATACTAATAGTTCTGATGATGAGAAAATTAAGAAAAGTAATGAAGAAGCTAAGGACATGTTTAAAGTTATGTTAGAAGCAGTGCCTGAAGTTAAAGAAATTAAATTTACAGATACCCTTAAAAATCACCCTGTATGCTTAAGTAGTATAGGAACAATAAGCGTTGAGATGGAAAAGGCTTTAAATCAAATTCCTAATGGAGATAAAGTTCAAGCCGAAAAGGTTTTAGAGATTAATGAGAGTCATGAAATTGCTAAAAAAATAAAAGAACTATATAATAGTGATACAGAAGCTTTGAAAAATTATACAAAAATTTTATATGCAGAGGCTAGACTAATTGAAGGATTGAGTATTGAAAATCCGACTGAAATAAGTAATTTTAGTTTGTGAATATTTAGCTAAATAGAAGAGCAATAGCTCTTTTTTTTTAGATAATTTAATGTTATAATATCTTTTAGGTGATAGAAGTGAAAATTTTTTTAGTCGCAGGGAAATCGGGCTCTGGTAAAGGTGAAGTTTCTAGTATTATTAAGGATTATTATTTAGCTTTAGGTAAAAGGCCCCATATTACAGAATTTAGTAAATATTTAAAAATGTATGCAGAGGAAGTTATTGGTTGGAAAGGTAAAAATCCTAAACCTCGAAAATTTTTGCAAGATTTAGGAGTAACTATTAGAGAGAATATGGATATGCCTTTATTTATGATTAATCGGATGATAGAGGATATTCGTGTTTATGATTTATATTATGATGTTGTAATTATAAGTGATGTTAGACTTCCACTAGAAATAGAAGAATTTAAGAAGAAATATAAGAATTGTTATGCTATTTATGTAGTTAACCAATTTGAAGAAAGCAAATTAACTGTTGATGAACAAATGCATGTAACTGAAACAGCTTTAGAAAATTATAGTAATTTTGATATAACAATTACTAATGATAATATTAATGTTTTAGATAATCGTGTTGTAGATTTCTTGGAAAGGATTGAAGATAATGGACATCAAGGATAAATTTATTGAATATTTTGTAAGTTTTGGACACGTGGAAATTCCAAGTGCTCCTTTAATTCCCGAAAATGATCCTTCGGTTTTGTTTAATACAGCAGGAATGCAACCTTTAATACCTTATTTACTAGGGAAAAAGCATCCAGAAGGAACAAGACTTTGTGATTATCAAAAATGTGTTAGATTGACTGATTTAGAAGAAATCGGTGATAAGACCCATCATACTTTTTTTGAAATGCTTGGGAATTGGAGTTTAGGAGCTTATTTTAAGGAAGAAAGTATTAAATATAGTTTTAATTTTTTGACTAAAGTTTTGGAAATACCAGTAGAGAAACTAGCGGTAACGGTTTTTGAAGGTAATAAGGATATACCCAGAGATGATGTTTCAGCTGGAATTTGGGAGAGTCTAGGAATTAGTAAAAAGAGGATTGCTTATTTGGGCGAGAAAGATAATTTTTGGATAGCGGGAGATTCAGGTCCTTGCGGGGGAGATACAGAAATATTTTATTTTCGTAGTGATGAAGAAGTTCCAGAGGCTTTTGATCCTGAAGATGCAAGATGGGTGGAAATTTGGAATAATGTTTTTATGGAGTTTAATAAAGATCAAGATGGCAAAATTACAACTTTAAAAAAGAAAAATGTTGATACAGGAATGGGTTTAGAGCGAATTGCAGCGGTCATTGAAGGTGTTGATGACAACTATAAAACTTCTATTTGGCAAGATATTATGCAAAAAATTGCAGAAGTAAGTGGCAAAAGTTATAGTGAAAATGAAGTAAGTATGAGGATAATTGCAGACCATATTAGAACTAGCGTTTTTATAAGTGCTGATAATGCTGGCATAAGACCTAGTAACACAGATCAGGGATATGTTCTTCGAAGACTTATTAGAAGAGCAATAAGGCATGCTAAGAAGTTAGAAATAGATATTAATAGTGATTGGATGCTAAAAATTGCGGAAGTTGTAATAAAGCAATATGAAAATTATTATAGAGAGATTAAAGATAATAAAAAAATAGTTTTAGATGTTTTAAGAGAAGAGGGTAATAAATTTAATCGTACTTTAGAGCACGGTTTAAAAGAATTTAATAAATTAATTAAAAATAAAGAAGTAAAAGTAATTGATAAAGATAATGCCTTTAAGCTTTATGATACATATGGATTTCCATTAGAACTTACAGTAGAGATGGCTCATGAACAAAATTTGGAAGTTGATATTGAAGGCTTTAAAGAAAAATATCGGGCTCATCAAGAGTTATCACGAGCTTCTTCTAACGGTAAATTTAAGGGAGGACTTGCAAGCACAGGAGAAGTAGAGACTAAATATCATACTGCGACCCATCTACTTAATGCTGCTTTAAAAAGAGTAATTGGTCCTGAAGTACATCAAAAAGGCAGCAATATTACCGAGGAGCGAATGCGTTTTGATTTTTCTTGTGACCATAAACTTACAGATGAAGAAAAAAGAAGAGTTCAAGAACTAGTTAATGCTTGGATAAAAGCGGATATTCCAGTTACAATGGAGACAATGTCTAAGACGGATGCTATAAATA
>CAOVIS010000068.1:4770-5359 GCA_948543905.1 uncultured Bacilli bacterium | reverse complement strand
TTAAAAAATCTGATTTACGACCGCAGTGACTACGATTAGATTGATAAACACTTTGACCATGATCTGCCTTATACCGCTTTTGCTTGCCATGATAAAGAGAAACAGTACCACGTCTAACTTCGTAACTGATTGTTGAGGGAGAACAAGCTAGTTCGCGAGCAATAGCCCTAATGGAGCATCTATCTTTTAAACGGGTTTGGATAATAACTCGCTCTTCTAGTGATAAATGCTTTCCCTTTTTGTGCTTAGGCATGATAGAATGTAAAGAGTCCATTTGTGACCTCGTTTCTGAATGTTGTGTTGGTAATTACATTCTATCAGACAGGTCCAGATGGACTTTTTTATTTTTCAAAAGTGTTCAACTTAATTTTACAATCGGCCATATTAAAAATATTGTAAAATTATGAAAAAGGAGATGGAATATTTTATGGATGAAAGATTATTTTGGAGCTTTAACGATAAAATTCGTGGAAATTGTATGTGGTATAGTACTTCGATTTTCCCCTTATCATTAAATTATAAAGATTTAAGAAAAGTAAGCAGAAATAAAGATCATTATTTTCTTCAATTTGATTTTTCTAAAAATAAA
>CAOVIS010000068.1:0-4760 GCA_948543905.1 uncultured Bacilli bacterium | reverse complement strand
CTATGAGCAGATACTAGATATAATTTTTAATTTTTGCAAAAAAAATGAAATTACATTTAAATATATTGCCAATAAATACGAACTAAAAAAGAATCTTTCTGGACTATGTTCTCTTTGGAGCACAGGAAAATTTATAACTATATATCCTCAGCCTGAAGATTTTAGATCAATAGTTTTAAAACTTTATTCTCTCCCTGAGTTAAAAGAATTAAAGGGTATATATGTATTGACGGATAGACGTTATAGAGACTCTAATACAATATTTTATAGGTATGGAATTTTGAATAATGATTCAAATAAGTGTATTTTGGACCCGAATGGAAAGTATTTATATACCGACTACTTAGTTTCTAAATATCAATTACCATATTTTGTAAATGAACCATTTCCTATAAATTAAGGATGATGTAAGTCCTCACAGTAAGTACTTGTTTTCAAAGTATATACCTATTAAGAATATATATAAGAAGTCCTCAGGATCAGTATATTGTGTAAAAAGCAATAATGGTGATACATATATTCTAAAAAATGCACGTCCAAATTTTTCAAATGGTAATAGTAGTCAGATTGAGAGACTAAAAAGTGAAAAATCAAAATTGGAAAAATTAGTTGATTTTAATTTCTTTCCACAAGTAATTGAAAGTTTTATAGAAAATGGTAACTATTTTTTAGTTGAAACATTAGTTACCGGGGTAACTATCAACAAGTTTCGTGCAGAAGATTTATCAGGATATGCAACAGATACTCAAATTTTACCTAAGAGCTTTAAAGTATTAGAAATAATAAAAGATATGTGCAGAAAGTTGCTTGCATTACATAAAAAGGATATTTTCTTAGGAGATATATCAGCAAATAATATATTAGTTAACGAAAAAGACTCAACAGTTAATTTTGTAGACGTTGAACAGACTGAATTTAATGTTTCTGATAAAACAATATCATCTTTTTTTAGAACACCAGGTTTTTTTGACAAGAAAACATCTGATCTTCCTCCCTTAGAGCAAGATATACAGCAATTAGGGTATGTAATTATGTCTCTATTTTGTAGGGCAAGCTCTTTCTTAGAAATTGATTCATCAGGTAAAACTACAATTTCATTTTTCAAAGAATTTGCAAAAATATATCGTATACCTAAGGCTTTAGTTGAGATACCCCTAATTTTGATTAGAAATCCTAGCGAATCTTCGTTAAAAAGTATTTTAAATGTAAAACTATCTTTGGATGTTAAAAGTCGAAAAGGTAAAATTTACACTTTTCCTGAAGATCTTTTGTTTAAATTAAAACATACTTATTTTTGCGGTAAGTTAGATAGTATTTGTGCACAAGATATTGAACGAATTTCCTTTTTTACTAAAGAAGATGTTTTATATACAGATAAAGTTATTAGTTTAAATATGAAGTATTTAGAAAATAAAAACAGGAATTTCCTATCACAAGATAGCAAAAAAGCAATAAATTTAGCAAAAAATGAATTGGTAAATTGTTTCTCCAATACATTGAAATCAGAGTTGGAATCGCGTGATTTAAGTATATTTTTAAGTATTCTAAATTGTTACTTTTTTGCTAATAATTTTGATATAAGGACACATAAAGATAAGGAAGATATTGAAACAATAATCGATTACTTACTAGAGAATTACAAAGTTGTTAATAATGGGATTGTTGGGTTTCGAAAATCAAAAAAATCAGTTTATATTATGCCCTATATATCAAGTGGAACGGCAGGCATTCTGACAGTTTTATTGTTTTATAAATATCTTAGTGGCTCGGACAAATATGATGAAATAATAAGAACAATAGCGTATGGATTTAAATTAATTGCATTACCTAAATCTGGAGGTTTCGCTAACGGCTTATCTGGAATCATTTATGCACT
This sequence comes from uncultured Bacilli bacterium, assembly GCA_948543905.1. The sequence goes on along the minus strand of CAOVIS010000068.1, from coordinate 2,884 downwards.
TATTTTATATAGGGAAATAACAAATGATAATCAAATCGACGGTTTGATTAAGCAAATGATCAATGAATTACACATGTATACCATATACTTATCAGATAATTTATATGTAATTTCAGCGGATTTTAAGCATGTAAACTTAGATTTTATGGATGGTAATTTAGGCATGATTAAAGTTCTGGAAAAGGCAAAAAAAGTTATTAATTGGGAAAGCTGAAGTGAATTAGTTGATGATAAAATCATTTTTTAAATCTAATTACAAATATACTTTTATTTTTATTGTGTCGACTATTGTTGGAGGAGCATTAGTTGCTTATGGAAGCTATGGGTGGACTCCTGCTACTGATTCTTTAAAAAATCTTGATACTAAAAAATTTGTTTTATGGATTCTTATGATAGTAGTAACATCGGCTAGTGGTAGAGTCTTGCAATTTTCAGCTGGTTATCTCTTTACAAAACAGGCACAAGAATATTTTCATAGTTTAAGGAAAAAGATTATAAATCATTATTATGAAAGTACACCTGTAGATAAGTTATCTAATATGCAAAATAGAGTAACAAATGATCTAAAAATTATTAGCGATCAAGCTTTAGATCCAGTGTCTAATGTCGTACTTTGTGTGGTTGATTTAGTATTTTCTGCTTATGTAGTTTTAACCTTTAATTTTTGGTTGCTTTGTTTAATTTTGATTTTAGCAGTAATTATGTTATATTTACCCGATTTGCTGTCTAAGCAATTAGAAAAAGCAACAAATGAAGTTTCTTATAACTATAGAAAATACCTTGATACTATTGAAAAATGGTTAGCCGGGCTAGCAGTTTTACAAAGATATTGTTCAAAAACAAAGTTATTTACTGCCTTAGCTAAAAGTTCTTCAGGATTAGAGAAAGCCACAGTAATTCAAAACAAAAAATCTATTGAATTGCATTGCCTGACATATACTGCCAATATGATTTCTCAGGGAGTTGTTCTTTTAGCGACCGGACTTCTAGTATTAAACCATCAGTTAACTCTCGGTACTCTTATGAGTATTGGAAATTTCTCTAGTTTGATTTTTTCTCAGCTGGTTAATGTAACTTCACAAATTGGTTCAATTAAGTCAACTAGATCATTAGCAGATAACATAATGAAGGAAATAAGAGAGTTACCAGATTCAGAGCCAAAAGAAGATTCTCTAGCAGACTTTGATACTCTTTCTACTCATGGTTTAGTTCTTCAGTATCCTAATGGTGAAAGAATCAAATATCCTGATATTAAGATTAAAGCTGGGGAAAAAGTGCTTTTGAGTGGTGACAGTGGAACAGGAAAGTCAACGCTGTTCAAAATGATTTTAAATGAAATAAAGCCTACTCAAGGTAAAATTGTTTTTAAAGATAAACTAGGCAAGAATCTCAATCCGATTTATTCGCAAATTGGATATATTCCACAAGATCCAATTGTTTTTCCAGGAACAATTGAAGATAATATTACGATGTTTAATAGTAAATTGAATAAAAAAGCAGCGAATTGTGCACAAAAAGTTCAGTTAGCAACAGATTTCGAGAAATTTCCTGATGGTATCAAAACTATCGTAGATCTAGATAAAAATAATCTTTCCGGAGGACAAAGACAAAAAATAATTTTGGCTCGAACTGAAGTATATAACAGTAAGATTATTCTAATTGATGAAGGTACTTCAGCAATAGATTCAGTTGCAACAGAGCAAATTCTTAAAAATATTCTTAAAGAACCTACTACAATAATTTTTATTGCACATAATTTAACTGATGAAATGATTCAATTATTTGATCGTAGGATTAATTTAAGTAAGTAAAAACGCTGTTTTGCACTGCTCCTCCCCCCGAAATTTGTGTTTAAATTTCGGGGGTTTTTATGCACAAAAAGATAAAATTTATCTTTTTTGGAGAGGATACTCTCAAGGAATATTGCTGTGTTCAGAAACGACTTTTTTCTACGTAAAGTCAAGCACAATAAGTTATTTGGTTTTATTTTTTGACTAAATATTTTATTTGAGTACAGATGTGGCGAATTATTTTTTTATAAATGTATGACAAATAAGCTTGTAGTTATATCGTTTTTACAAGCTTAGGTCTATAATAAAGCTGATCAATTAATTACGACAAAAGTCTTTTTTGATTATGTATGGCTACGTTGTAATCATATTTTTGATCATTGATGATTAAAGCATAAATTGTTCTAATCAATTTATGTATCGAAGCGATAGCGATCTTTTTGAAACCTTTGGTTTTAAGAGGTCGCTTTTTGCTTTCATAATAATCTGCTATATGACATGGCTTAGTCGTAAGCGTCAAAAAGTGAAGTATATTGAAAAAGCGGTCTAGCTTTGATCCGTAGTGTATCGGCTAGGCCGCTTTTATTGGCTTCTCTTTTGTTTTACATGCTTCCTGAACTGTAAGCGTCAAAAAGTGAAGTATATTGAAAAAGCGGTCTAGCTTTGATCCGTAGTGTATCGGCTAGGCCGCTTTTATTGGCTTCTCTTTTGTTTTACATGCTTCCTGAACTTCTTTTGTCCATGGTAAATAAGCCGACAGTCTTTCTTTATCTGTCAGAGTCTCTTCATTTGGTAACTTATCCAGTAAATATTCAATATATTTTTCTGGATCAAGATTATTTCTTTTGGCTGTTTCAATTAAACTCAAAATGATAGCTGAAGTTTGTGCACCTTCAAAACTTTGTGAGAATAACCAGTTCTTTCGTCCAATCACTAATGTTTTGATTGCTCGTTCTGCCTGATTATTAGATAAAACTAGTTTGCCATCAAGCAAGACATTCTTGAAGGTCTCTTCATGATTTAGTGCATAAGCAACGGCTTTGCCAAGTTTGGATCCTGGTAGGACCAACGGTTGATTATTTCGACACCAGTCG
>CAOVIS010000067.1 GCA_948543905.1 uncultured Bacilli bacterium | reverse complement strand
TGCTAAGTCTATAGATTGTATATTTTTATATTTTGCTTTACTTGTCGTTAATATTAACGTAGTTATTAGGCATACTGTTACCAAGCCTCCAATTATTGTTTTTTTATGATTTCTAATTTTTTCTATTTTCATCATTTATCCCTTTCTTTTGTTCTAAATAATGAGGTCTCAACTATATCAGAAAATTATCATTTATATATTTATTATATTATTTTAAATGTCAATTGTCAAGAAAAATATTAATATTGGTCCGTTATAAATTTTTATTTCTCTTTTTGTGAGAAAATAATCTTAGGAGTGATATTATTATGTTTTATGGACAAAAATTACGAGAACTAAGAGAAGAAGCCGAAATTAAAATTCAATATATATCATTAATGCTGAACTTTGATAAAGATACTTATGGTAAATTTGAAAGAGAATATAAAATAATTCCTTCTATTCATTTAAATACTGTCTGCAACTATTTTAATGTTTCTATTGATTATGTTTTTAGTTTTACTAAATTTATAAATTATTCTGATGAAAAGAAAAATATTGACTTAAAAAAAGCTGGACTTAGGTTAAAAGAATTCAGAAAAAAATATAAACTTACCCAAAATGATTTAGCTAAAAAACTAGGAATATCTCAAGCAACAATCGTTAGCTATGAAAAAGGAAAAAATTTAATTGCTACCCTATTCCTTTATGATATCTGTAAAAAATATCATGTAAGTGCTGATTATCTTCTAGGTAAAATTGATTATGAGCCAAAGTGGTAATTTAGTATTTACTTTTATTAAAAATTATATTATTATTAAATTAAGCGAGACACATATTCCTTGTGTGCTTGCCACTGAATGTCAAACACCCTTACTTGCGTAAGTGGTGTATTTTTTATACCAAAATCCCCCTTAAATAAAATGTTTATCTAAAGACAATTAATAATATAATTATCACTATTAAAGATAAAATAAGAATATCTTTTTTATCTATCATAGAAACAGCCTCTTCCATTTTTAAATTTTAGATGTGGCAACACCAAAGGACTTAGTCCCTCGCATATCCACTATAGCGCATTAACAATATTGTGGCAAATTACAGATTTTACTAAATCTGCTAGACAAAACTATAAAATCTGCTTAACCAATTTTACTATTTTGTCTAGTCAATTATATAAAATTGGTAATTTTGAAAATTTAAGACAAAATATGTAAAATTTAGTTATTTTGTTTTTTTACAGTAAGAAAATATGATAATATTAAGTTAAAAGTAGGTGCAATTTATGATATTACGCGATTTATTTAGTAAAAAGAAAGAAGTAATTGATAAATCTTTGTTAGAGCCAGATACTAGAATGAATGCTTTAGACCTTGATTTACCGCCTGATGAAATAGTAGCTATTACAGATTCGGAAATAATAGATACAGAATCACCAGAAGCTTTGGCTAAATTTAAACACAATTTAGAAGTATTAATGAATCAAGCTAAAGAAAAAGGTAAAGTTACTGATTTTAAGATTATTAGAGATGATAATCATTTTCCTTTTGACTGGAAATGGCATGTAGCATCTCGTAATACTTGTTTTGAATTTGTGGGAATTAGCCTTTCTATTGAATTAAAAAAATATTATGCAGCTTTAAAAAATAATTTAATACATAAAATAAATGGTGTAACTCTTCCAATTGATGAGGCAAAACTTTTAGGAGCATTAAAAACTGTACCTAAAACTTTAGGTTTTGTTAAATTACCAGTTAAGTTTCGATCAACTAAACATTTTACGATTAATACACCTTTAGAAGCGACTGGTGATTATAATGCTGTAGAAGTTAATCGTCTTTTTACAATTATTGATGATATAGATAATTTTTTAAATTCAGGCTATGCATATTCTATGTCTTATCATGATGCTTATTTGGATGTTACACATGAAGATTTCCCTATTTCGTTACAAGCTGTAGTTTTGATTAAAAAAGATAAGTACGAAGAAATAAAAAATAATACTTCTTTGATGGAAGAATTAAAGAAAAGACGCATTATTGTTTATACAGGAGAAGAGTATTTGGCTATAAATATGGTTTTAACGGAAATGGGGGTTTTGCCTTCTAAAATTGGAGCCAAATATGCTTATTATGACCAAGAAATTTACAACATATTAGATAATAGCTTAAAGAGTATTGCTAGCAGTCATGGTATTTTGTATGATAAGAGTCATTTTGCTTATAATTTAAAAAACGGACATTTTTCAAGTTACTATGATAATAAAAATGATGATTATAATTTAAGTGTACAAAGTTTGGTAAATTTTTTAAAAGAAAGGTTTCCTCCTATTGCTTCAGAGATTACAATTTCTAGTATTAATAGTAGTAATGGAGCAAATGAATTAATAGAGAAAATAAATCCCGACGAATTATTAAAAGCGATAGAAGAATTTAATAATATAAGTGAAATAAAATTTCAGGAAAGACTTTCAAAATTTATAGAAGATAAAGCAAATATTACACCTCAAGTTAGTGAAATATTTAAAAAAACTGTAAAAAGAATTGGCTTATATTATGAAAATAAAGAATACCAAAATATTCATTCTGAGTTAAAGATAAAAATTGAAGAATTAATTAGACATTTTTATCATGATGATTCTTCTACAAACCAACTAAAAGCTGCAGAAGAATTAAGTTTAGTATTTCAATTAATAGATATTCCAACTGTTAGTGATGAAGTAAATATTAAAAGATGAACTAGTTATACATTAGCTCGTCTTTTTCTTGATCACTTTTTATTTTGGTAATATCTACTTTATTGATAGAATCAAATCTTTTAGTAATTTTTTCGCTTGTAGTATTCAGTTCTTCAACACTTTTCGATACAGTATTAATATTACGGGCTAATTTATCCCATCTTTCTTTATATCTGTCAAATTCTATAGCAAGCTTATTTAATTCGTCATGAATTATTTTGGCATATTTATCACGTTCTAAATTTTTTAAAATCATTTCAATAACTGTTAAAGTGCTCATAAGAGTAGTAGGAGAAGTTATCCAGACTTTTTTACTATAAGCGTAGTTTAAAATATCAGAGTGATAAGCATTAACTTCAGCAAATATAGCTTCAGCAGGTAAAAATAATATAGCTTCGCTAGCAGTTTCACCAGGAATTATGTATTTACTACTTATAGCATCTATATGTTTTTTAAAATCAAGCTTAAATTGTTTTTCAGCTAAAACTCTTTCAGTTTGACTTAATTTTTTATTAGTCATTTTTTCATAATTTTCTAATGGAAATTTGGAGTCAATAGCAATTGTGCCGAGTGGTGATGGAGCGTACAACAAAGCATCAACTATATAACCATTAGATAGTTTATGCTGAATATCATAAATGCCTGTCCTTTTATCACCAAAAGCATTTTCAAGTAAGAAATTTAGATTTACTTCACCATATATCCCTCTTGTCTTTTTATCAGTTAAAATACTTTGAAGAGATATTATATCTTCGCCTAATCCATCAATTTTCTTTTGAGCTTCATCTATTTTAGATAACCTCTCTAAGACACTTGCAAAAGTTTTATTAGTCTTTTCTAAAGATTCATCTAAACGTTCCGTTACTTTAGTGTTTATTTCTGATAGTTTTTTATCTATTTTGTCATTTAAAGCATCAAAATCTTTTCTGATATCACTTGCAAAGTTGGCTTTAAACTCCCCTATTTCTCTTACAAGCCCTAATTCTAATTTACCGATTTTTTCAACTATTTCAGTGTCATTTTTCTTTTTTAAAAGATTTATTAATTGTAATATTAAACTTAAGCTTATTAAACTAATAATAATATATTCCATTATAATTTCCTCCTTAATTAATTTTTAATTTTTTATTAACAATTTTACTTATAATATAAGCCACGACTAATAAAATTAATACTTTTAATAAGTATATTGGATGTTTAATACTTTCAACTAAACTTACACCTACAAATCCCCAAAAATAAACTAAAAAGGCTTTACCTAGCATGAGAGATGCTAAAAATTTTTTATAACTCATTTCGGAAAGGCCAGCGGTTATATTTACTAGAAATGCCGGGGTAAAGGGAATGGCAATGATAGTTGTTAGTTCTTCAAATTTTAGTTTAGTAATTAGTTTTAAAGTATGTTCACTAACTATTCCTTCTTTTTTTAGTCTTTTATAAAGCCAAGTTTGAACTTTTTTGCGAAATAAGAAAAAGGAAATAGAACATCCTATACAAGTAAAAAACCAAGATATGATAAATCCAAATAAACTACCAAAAGCCAAAAAGTTAAGAGTAATAAAAACAAATAAAGGCAGTATTGGTAACATTGATTCAATCGTAATGAAAAAACAGCCCACTATTGGTCCCCACATACCAAGACTTTGTAAAAGTGTATCAATAAAGGTATCTAGCATTTCAAACATAAGCATCACTATCATTATTATAATACATTTTTGAAAAAAATTATACCTTTAATAAGCAAAAAGAAAAGTTATAAACTCTTCTATTTTAAAATTTCTTTAATCTTAGTTCTAGCCTCATTTATAGTTTTTTCATCTGGAAGCATAACCGCAAGCTTCACATTACCATATGTATAGGTATATTGATAAGAATCAATACCATTTAAGCTGTAATTTGTGATTTCCCAATTTGGCATATCATCAATTTGCATTTTTATAAATTCGGTAATATCTTCACTATCTAAATTAGTTATAAATGAGTTGCCTAAAGTTTTTAGAATGCTACTATAATTAGTAATAATGGTTGGGCTTGTAGCTTTAGCAAATATAGCTTTTACCATACTGGCTTGATTTTCAATCCGCATGCGATCCCCTTCATTAAAAGCCATTCGTTCTCTTACAAAAGATAGAGCTTTTTCACCATTTACATTGTTATAACCTTCTTTATAATAATAACCATCTTTAGAGGTAAAATTGTATTTAGAATATACTTTAACACCATCAAGAGCGTCAACCATTTTAATTAAAGAGCTAAAGTTAACTTTAATATAATAATTTATTTTAGTATCTAAAAGCTTGGCCACTGTTTTAGTACCAGTATCAAGACCATAAACACCAGAGTGTGTAAGTTTATCTTTACCATTTTTACCAACTAATTCAACATAATAATCACGAGGAATAGATGTTATTAAAATCTTATGATTTTTAGGATTGACAGTTATAACCATATTAACATCACTTCTAGCAACACTACTTACTGTCCCATAAGTATCGATACCAGTTATATAAATGCTAAAAGGATCTTTGGTAATATCAACACTACTAGTGATATCTTCTACTTCAACATCCAGATTAAATTCATAAATTACTTTGTAAGAAGTAGCAAATGTTTCATCATCTTCTTGCATAATTGCTAAAAGAGAATTTTCAATTAACATACCTTCGTA